>JBPYEE010000743.1:0-7208 GCA_051985095.1 Vicinamibacterales bacterium
CGCCAGATCGTATATGAGCTCGCACGTGCCGATTGGAAGACGAATAAGCGGGTCAGTCATGTCTGGCGCGTCAACAGCGACGGATCCGGCAATGTGCAGATGACGAACGATCTCGGCGAGCAAGGGGCTCGCTGGTCGCCGGATGGCGCGGCGATTGCCTTTTACGGCAAGCGGCTGAGCACCGAGGACGCGCAGGTCTATGTCATTCCAAACGGCGGCGGCGAAGCTAAAGCCGTCACTCACCACGCGAGCGCGGTCTCGCGCCTGACGTGGTCACGCGACGGGAAGGCTATTTACTTCCTCGCACCAGAGGCGAAGACCGCTGCCGAGAAGGAGCGTGACGCGGCAAAAGATGACGTCTTCGCGTTCGACGAGACCTACCAGCAGGTGCATCTCTGGCGCGTTGCGCTCGACACGATGAGCGAGACACGGATTACGAGCGGCGACTTCTCGATTCTCGAGTACGAGTTGTCTGATGACGGCCGAGAGATTGCGTTTCAACGGGCTCCGACTCCGCAGCTGGGCGACGCCGAGCAAGGCGAAGTCTGGGTCATGAACGCCGAGGGTTCGCAGCCCCGTCAGTTGACAAAAAACGACGTACCGGAAAATGGCGCGTCGTTGTCACCCGACAACTCGCAAGTCATGTTCCTCACCCAGGCCAACGAGCGATTTGACAAGTACTACAACCGCAAGATCTTTGTCGTGCCGGCCGGCGGTGGGCAGGCCCGTGTCGTCTCGCCGGCGGATATGCCTTACGAAGTCGAGCGTGCCATCTGGTCGAAGGACGGCAAATCGATCTACTTCCTGGCCAACATGGGCATTCACGCCGAGCTCTTCGTCATGCCAGCGGCCGGTGGCGCGCCGCGCCAGCTAACCGACGGGCAGCACTCCGTTCAACCAGGTTGGTCGATGGTCGGCGCCTCCAGTGTCTTCACGATGGACGAGCCGTCCGGACCGGGAGAGGTATGGCTGCTCGGCGAGGGGGCCACGACCCCGACAAAAGTCACGCATGTCTTCGATTACCTGGTGAGGGATTTCGATTTGCCCAAGCAGGACAGGGTCCAGTGGAAGGGCGCTGATGGCGTCACGGTCGAGGGCTTGCTCTTTTATCCGGTCGGTTATCAGTCAGGAACCCGCTATCCGCTCGCGGTTCAGACTCACGGCGGACCGCAGGCGTCTGACAAATTCGGTTTCGGGACGTGGGAATACTACCCGCAGGTCCTCGCCGCCAAGGGGTACGCGGTCCTTCAGCCGAATTACCGCGGCAGCACGGGATATGGTGACGCGTTCCTTCGCGACATGGTCGGCCACTACTTCAGAAACGCTCATCTCGACGTCATGGCGGGCGTCGACGAGCTCATTCGACGGGGCATTGCCGACCCCGACCGAATGGTCAAGAGCGGATGGAGTGGGGGTGGCCACATGACGAACAAGATCATCACCTTCACCGATCGCTTCAAGGCCGCCGCATCTGGCGCCGGCGCTGCCAACTGGGTATCGATGTACGCCCAAAGCGACATTCGGACTTATCGCACGCCGTGGTTTGGCGGGACACCGTGGCAGAAGAACGCTCCAATTGATCTTTACTGGAACAACTCGCCGTTGAAAGACGTGGCAAACGTCAAGACACCGACGATTTTCTTCGTGGGTCAACAAGATCCACGCGTGCCGATGCCGCAATCAGTCGAGATGTATCGTGCGCTGAAAAGCAACGGTATCCCGACGCACCTCTACGTCGCTCCCCGCGAGCCGCACGTGTGGGAGGAGCTCCGCCACGAGCTGTTCAAGATGAACGTCGAACTGGAATGGTTTGAGAAGTACGCGACGAAACGCCCGTACACATGGGAACACGTGCCGGAGGAGGGCCGCACCAGCAGCACGCCGACTACCCAACAGTAGTCACGATCGTGCGACTGGCGACCGTTATCGGCGACGAGGGCTCCAAATTGTTCAGCCGCGGGAAAGGAGCCGGCTACTCATTTAAACCCATGACTGGCGGAGCGGAACGGCTAAGCATCCTACGAAGGCCGAAGACGTCGGCTGAGCGGCCGGTGCTCTGAAATGTCGCCTCAATCGAAATCACCTGGCGTGCACATCCAGCCCACGACGAAGGGGGTTGGCGAGGGATCGGACACCGGCGGAAACCGCCAGTGGGCGTTGGAGGGATTCGACCTCAAAGCGGCATTGTCCCGAGTGTTTGGCGAGGATGAGAGGTTGTTTCCGGAGTCACGAATCGAATTACCTCCTTCGTTCGATCCGCGCAGGCGGTACGACTTCGTGCTGGTCCTCGCATCCCACGAGACGTATCAGGACAGAAGGCATTTGATGCGATCCGGCATCGAGGCCTATTTCGGCGTGACCATCGCGCACGAGTCGCAGTTAACCGAGGTTTACGTCTTGTCCGTTGTCCCCGGCGGACACCCCGCCATTACACAGTCCGCAGAATTTGACGGCGGCGGCGGCATTGGCATGTCGAACGTGTCGTTCGCGGTACCCAATGTCGCTAATGAGCCGCTGACGTCCGAATCTCTCCAGGGGCGATTGCCTACATGGGAGTCGTGGCGTCAAACAATGGCGAGCAGCGCGATTACCGGAATATCGGTCTCGAACGGATCGATGAGCGAATTCTGTGACCTGCTCGAAGAAGGGCTCGACCGCCCGGTAGTCGACGAGACAGGGTTGACGGGCCATTACGATATTGACCTTCCGAGCCGCGATCCTGGCGGCACGGACCTCGCACAGCGGCTTCGGACGGAGCTTGGATTAGCGCTGACGACATCGCAACGGGAAGTCACGCGCCTCGTGGTGCGTCGTTCCAGCGCCGTCGATGGCGGATGACGCCAACATGAGGTCGACCGGTGTCAAAAACCCTAGGAACTTCCTTCCGACACGGCCACCGCCGTCGTTCTCACGCTCGATTTCAAACCGAAAAGACCACGTCCGGCAGTTACGACTTGAGGCCGTGTGACGGACAAGCACGCGTGTAGGAAAAGAAAAGGCCAACCTGGATAAACTCCGCTCACGGCCTCGACGTACCGAGCAGGCCATCATCGCCGGGCTGGCCTGGCCGTTGGTCGAGATCCCGACTCGAAGTCGTGGCCTGCAGTCATCCGAGGCGCCCTTAAGCCGCCGAAGCGTCGGTATCCAGGTTACCCGCTGTTCGTCGCAGTCGAGGACGCGTCGGACCAACGCGCGGTGGGTGCAACCTGAGCCGCCCAGTTTTCGTGGCGCTTGCTTCCGGGACTGCGTCGGCCGTACGTTCTCGAGTCATTTCGCGAATTGTCGCGACAGCACGATTCAGCGGTTTCTGGCCTCCGCACCGCGGCAGGTGTCATTTGGGGAGAAGACACGTCGCTCTCACGAGTCCATGACTTGACGGACGCGCACTTTCATTTCCCTGCTGCGCTCGCCTTCAGCGCCGCCCATTGCTGCATCAACGCCTTGACGTCGGCGCGTGCCTTCGCGGCGGCTGCCACCTGACCGGCTGTCGGTGCGACGTCGGCGCCCTGCGTGGCGATCGCCGTTGCCATTGCGGCCTGGCTAACGCTGGCCAGCGTTTTTTGCGGGATGCCGGCGGCTCCGTTACTACCGCCGAATCCGCGCGGTCGGCGTGCTGCGTTTTCTGGCGGCGCGATCGCCTCGATCTTCGCTTTCAGCCCCGAATCCGCACCTGGCGCCGCATTGAGCTGCGCCAGCAGCGCGCGCGCTTCGGTGTACGCGTTGTGCGCGAGCAGCGCGTCGTCGTACAGCTCTCGGGTGAGTGTATTGAGCTGTGTCAGTCCGGCGGCCGGCGTGTTTACGCGCGGATCGAGACGAACCGTGATGGGCTGTTCGTACCGTTTGCCGTCGACGGTCAGGCGAGCGGTGTATGTACCAGGCGGTGCCCACGGCGAGTACGGTAGTTCGTACGTGCGGTGCGGGACAGCCCCCGTCGCGCCTTCATCGCCGGGATCGGGATCTTCCCCGAGCGGATCGAAGCGCAGATCCCAGCTGAATCGGTGGAATCCAGCGCTCATCGACAGCCGAATCGGCGGCGCCGGCCAGTAGAGGGGCAGAGCGCAGTCCGGCGCGGTCGGGGTCTGCTGACAGAGCTTGTCGTAGGCAGCCGGATCGAGCGCCGGGTTCGGGTCGCGGACATGATCGTCGCTCGAATAGTGGCGAATGATCTTTCCTGCGCCATCGATAATGTCAAGCGTCACCGGTGTCGAGGCGTTCTTCGCGAGCGCGTAGTCGATGATGCCTCCGGGCATCGGATTCTCGCCCGCGGGGAGCTCCGGAGGCCACGGCGTCGGATCGTTCGTGCCGAAGCGCATGCGCACCGCGGTCGCCGGCTTGAACAGGTAGGCGTTCTCCGCTCTGCGGGCCGCTTCGGCCTCCGCGTGCTGCCGCAGCGGCGTGATGTCGTCGAGAATCCAGAAGCCGCGGCCGTGGGTCCCCGCGACGAGGTCCGAGCAGAGACAGCTGTTGTCGTCCTTTATCTGGATGTCGCGAACCGAGATGGGGGGCATGTCGAGCTTCAGCGACTCCCAATGGTCCCCATCGTCGTACGACACCCACACCTGCAGGTCCGTCGCGGCGTACAGCAGCCCTTTCGTGCGCGGATCTTCACGAATCGAGTTCGCCACCGCGCCGGGCGCAATGCCGCTGTTGATCTCGGTCCACGTCTTGCCGCCGTCGTGCGTCCGCCAGAAATGCGGATTCAGATCGTCCACCCGCAGCGTGTTCGCCGCGGCGTATGCGGTCAGTTTGTCGAAATGACCCGCGTCTATGTTGAAGATCCGGGTCCACGGTTTGATCGCGGCCGGCGTGACGTCCGACCATCCGGTCCCGCCATTCATCGTTACCTGGATGTTGCCGTCGTCTGTGCCCGCCCAGATAACGGCGATGTCGAGCGGCGAGAGCGCGAGCGCCGTGATCGAGCCGAGGGGCGCAGGCGTGACTGTGCTCGCGTACTTGCCCGCGCTCGCGGGGACCGCCCACGTCTGCCGTGCGAGATCGCCGCTGACCCGCGTCCAGCTGCGCGCATGGTCGGTTGACTTCCAGACGACATTCGACGCGTAGAAGAGCGTGGTCTGATCGACCGGCGACCACGCGATGGGCATCGTCCGGACGTTCCGCCCGAAGCCGCCGGCGCGCTGCTCGGCACTCGGCCCGACGTTGGTGGTTTGCCCTGTGCGGCGGTTGTAGAGCGTCACGTTCGTGCGTGCGCTTCCAAACACGAGATCGGGATCTTTCGGATCGGGTGCGGCGATGCCGTACTCCTGAATGTTCGCTGGATGCCAGTCGTGGAAGGTGATCTCGCCGTCCATCGAGCGGCTGTCGACGCACGCCGACCCCGAGTCCTGCTGTCCGCCACACACGCGATAAGGGAAGGCTTTGTCGGTGGTGACGTGATACATGGCGGCTGTCGGCTGTGTGTACCAGTTGCTCCACGACGCGCCGCGGTTCGCCGAGACGACGCCGCCTTGATCTGAGACGACGAGCAGGATCGCGGGATCGTTCGGATTGATCCAGATCTTCTGGTAATCGTCGCCGCCGGGCGCGCCGCGCACGGCGGACCAGTTCGCGCCGCCATCCTCGCTGCGCCACATCACGGTCGACGCTGTGTAGACGACGGTCTCGTTCTTCGGATCGACCGCGACGGTCGGCAGATCCCCCCCGCCGATTCGCGCGAGCGGCCGCGGGTCGACCTTGGTCTGTCCCGCAGCACCGCCGGCAGTCACCACGACTCGCCAGTGCTCGCCGCCGTCCGTTGACTTGTAGAAGCCCACAACGCCCGTCGTCGGGTTGGCGCCTCGACCGCCGGCATTCGGCACATTGCCGGCGGCCGCCGCATACAGCACGCGTGGGTTGCTCGGTGCGATCGCGATGTTCGCCTGGATGATGCTCGGTAGCCCGTCGGTCAATTGCTTCCACGTCATGCCGCCGTCGGTCGACTTGAATACGCCATTTCCCGCGCCGCCGAAGCCCTGACCCTCAATGAAGCTCTGCTGCTGCTGCCACAACGTGGCATAGACGATGTTTGGATCCGACGGATCGATGCGAACGTCGTTGCCGCTCGTGTAC
Organism: Vicinamibacterales bacterium; assembly: GCA_051985095.1. Lineage (GTDB taxonomy): Bacteria > Acidobacteriota > Vicinamibacteria > Vicinamibacterales > CAVVIG01 > Gp6-AA45. Next base: position 6,067 of record JBPYEE010000743.1, read on the forward strand.
TCGTCCTTGTAAAGAACCTTCTGGAACGTGGTCCCGCCGTCGATGGATCTGAAAATCCCGCGCTCCGCATTCGGGCCGTACGGGTGCCCGAGTGCGGCTACGAAGAGCCGGTTCGCATTGCGCGGGTCGACATCGATCATCGCGATCATCTGTGAGTCGCGCAGCCCGAGGTGCGTCCACGTCCGGCCGGCGTCGGTTGATTTGTAGACGCCATCGCCAACGGCCAGATCGGGCCGAATGATGCCTGCGCCCGAGCCGAGGTAGATGGTGTTCGGGTCGGACGGGGCGATCGCAATCGCCCCGATCGATCCGGTCGGCTGATCGTCGAACGCCGGCTGCCAAGTCGATCCGTAGTCCGTGGAGCGCCATACACCACCGTTGTCGAACCCGATGTAGAACACGTTCGGCTGACTCGGCACACCCGCCAGCGCGCGGGCGCGCCCGGCGCGGATCGGGCCGATCTGCCGCCAGTGCATCGCGGAAGGCCGATCGCGGGGCTGACCCGAGACAACGATGGCAGAAACCGCGAGCACGAAGGCCGCACAGGCAGCCGAAACGAATACATTGCGCATGAGTCCCCCGTAGACAATCCGGACGTTAGCCGTCGGCGACCATCGAGTATGCCATCTCCCGCAACTCGAGTTGACAGAACCGAGTCGGAGCAGATGCCCGACCGGCCGGGACCAGGCGCCCGCGCCGCTCGTCTGCTCTCCACAGGTGAAAGACGTACCAGGCGTATCGTAAGGCTGCGCCGCTTGAGCTCCAGTCGAAATCACCTTTAGAGAGAGCGGATTTCGTGCGCTCACGGCACGGCGAAGGGCGGCTCTTCCGCTTGTTGGGAAGGTCAGTGCTGGTGAGACGATGATTCATGGGCGGTGCGACGACACCCGAGACAAACCCCAATCCTGTGCGCCGAAGACTGTTAGAAAGCTCCTGGAAGGCGGGCGTACTCGTCGCCTGCAACCGAGTGGTGCCCGGGTCGTGGTTAACTGCATTGGCGCAGGAAGCGGGTCAGACAGAGCGCCGCATTATACGATCCGTGCGACCGCAAGACTGGGAAACACCGGTCGCGTCCCTCAATTCATGGATTACGCCGGCAGACGTGTTCTACGTTCGCAGCCATCTCTACACCCCAACGGTTG
>JBPYEE010000744.1:0-9983 GCA_051985095.1 Vicinamibacterales bacterium
AGATCCATACCTGGGGACGCAAGAGTGGCGGGCCGGGCAGCGGCCTGTTCATGTCGACCGACGGCGGCGTTACCTGGAAGAAGTTGACGGGACACGGTCTGCCGACCAAAACCATCGGGAAGGTGATGCCGGCGATTGCCCACTCGAACCCGCAGCGCGTCTACGCAACGATCGAAACCGGCGACGGCATCCCCGAAAACGGCGAGGATCGGGATCGCGGCCAGCTCTGGCGATCCGACGACGGCGGCGCGAATTGGCGCATGGTCAACACCGATCGCAACGTCCTCGGCCGGACGGCCTACTACGCCAGGATGGCGGTGTCTACCGACAACGAGAACGAGACCTATTACCTGAACTCGTCGTACAGCAAGTCAATCGACGCGGGTGTCACCCTCGTGCCGCAGTCAGGCGAGCAGGCGCCCGGTGGCGATCATCACGATATGTGGATTGATCCGACAAACGGCAATCGCATGATCGTTGCGCACGACCAGGGGGTCTCGATCTCGGAAACGCGCGGCCGGACCTGGCTGAAGCAGCGGCTGCCGAACGCGCAGCTGTATCACGTCACCGTCGACAACCAGATTCCGTACTACGTCTACACGAACAAACAGGACGGTCCCTCCTATCGCGGGCCGAGCAACAGCCGCCTGGACGAAGGGGGACGGGGCGGCGGTGGCGGCGGCCGCATGGGCATCCCGCGCGGGATGTGGCACTCCGTGGGGGGCGGCGAAAGCGGCTTTGCGACGCCGGATCCGGCGGACCCGAACATCATCTGGTCGACGGCGTCCGGTTCGGGCAGCGTGGGCGGTATCGTGGTGAGGTACGACGAGAGCCGCGGCCAGCTGAGAGACGTCGAAGTCTGGCCAGACGATGAGAACGGGCCGCCTGCCACGCTCAAGTACCGATTCGTATGGGACGCGCCCTTTCACATCTCGCCGAACGATCACAACAAGGTGTACATCGGCAGCCAGTACCTGCACCAGTCGACGGACGGTGGCCAGAGCTGGCAGGAAATCAGCCCCGATCTGACGCTGAACGACAAGAGCCGGCAGCAGAGCTCCGGCGGCCTGACGCCGGACAACATCGGCGTCGAGTACGGCGATGTGATTCACGCCATCGCCGAGTCGCCGAAGCAGGCGGGCGTCATCTGGGTCGGCACCAACGACGGCCTCGTGCAGGTGACCCGCGACGGTGGCAAGACCTGGACGAACGTCACCAAGAACATTCCGAACCTTCCCCCGTGGGGCACCGTCGGCAACATCGATCCGTCGCACTTCGATGCGGCCACGGCGTATGTCGCGATCGATCTGCATCAGGTCGACAATCGCGATCCGTTCGTCTACAAGACGACCGATTTCGGCAGCTCGTGGAAACTGATCACAAACGGCATTCAGCACTCCATGCTGAGCTACGCGCACTGCATCCGCGAGGATCCGGTGAGGCGCGGGCTGCTGTATCTCGGCACGGAAAACGGCGCGTACGTCTCCTTCGATGACGGCGAGAACTGGCAGACGCTGCAGCTGAATCTGCCGCACGCACCGGTGTACTGGCTCGTCGTACAGGAGCAATTCAACGATCTGGTGATCGCGACCTACGGCCGCGGCGCCTGGATCCTCGACGACATCACGGCGCTGCGCGAGCTGACGCCGCAGACTCTGAACGGCGACGCGCGGTTGTTGCCGGTGCGCGCGGCGTACCGCTTCCGCGCGATCCAGGCGCCCGCGACACCATACGACGATCCGACCATCGGCCAGAATCCGGCGTACGGCGCCGACATCAACTACTACCTGAAGTCAGCGTCGACCGGTCCAGTGACGATCACGATCCAGGACGCCAAGGGACGGACCGTGCGCACGCTGAACGGCGCCCGAACGCCGGGCTTGCATCGCGTCACCTGGGATCTGCGGGACGCGCCGTCGACCCGCGTGACGTATCGCACCAGTCCGCGGTACGCACCCGAGCTGCGCGTCGGACCCGACGGCATCCGCCAAAACGAAGGCGGATTCGGCGGTGGCGGTGGCGGATTGACGATTCTGCAGCCGCCCGGCACCTACACGGTGAAGTTGTCCGCGGGCGGGCGCGACTACACGCAGTCGGTGCGCGTCCTGAAGGACCCCCATTCCGGCGGAACGGAGGCCGACATTGCGGCGCAGCAGCAAATGCTCGCCACCCTGCGTCGCGATCTCGATAATGCGATCGCGTCGGTCAACAACACCGAGGTGATCCGCGCCCAGATCAACATGGTGCGCGTCCTCATTCAGGACCCCGAGTTGAAGAAGGCTGCCGACGATCTCGACGAGAAATTCGTGTCAGCAGAAGGGCAGCTGGTCGAACTCCGATCGACGGGCCAGGGGCAGGACGGTGTCCGCTGGGGATCGAAGCTCGTCCAAAAGATCGGCTATCTCGCCAACGGTCTGCAGGGCGGCGATTTCAAGCCGACGAACCAGCAGCTCGCCGTGGAAAAGGATCTGGAAGATCGGCTGAAGGCGCCGCAGGCACAACTCATCGAGGTGGTTGGCCGAGATCTCGCGGCATTCAACGATATGCTGCGCCGCGCGAACCTGCCGACCATCGTGGCGCAGCTTCCCAAGAAGTCGGGGACGTAGCGGTGTTGGTCGTCAACCGGGGGCCGTACCTGTGAATCGAGGTCGACAGATGAACCGACACCTTCGACGCGGACGAATCGCGCTCGCCGGGCTTGCGCCGCTGGCGTTTCTCCTCGCCGCCACCACGTCGGCTCGCGCACAGGCGCACACGCTGATCGTGTTGAGCCATACCAACCACACCGTCTACGAGGTTGACCCGACGAGTGGCGTCGTGCTGCACCAGTTCGTCGCGCCCGACCAGCCGCACGAAGCGGTTGTGACCGCCGACGGGGGAACGATCTTCGCGTCCATTCCGATGGCCGCTTTCGTCGAGATTCTCGACGCCAGGAGTTTCACGGAGAAGGGACGGATCGAGAGCGAGTATTTCAGGCGCACGCCAATGCCCGGCCGCCCGGGCCGCGACGGGAGTCCCGGCCCGCCGATCACCTCCGCGTCGCCGCACGGTATGTCGCTCAACAACGACGGGACCAAGCTCTACATCGGGACCGAGAACGCCGACATCTCAGGGGTGATCGTCTACGACGTCAGGAGCGGGAAGGTCCTCAAGAAGATCCCGCTGCTGCTCGAGGGCGGTCACTATCTGCAGGTGCAGCCCGGGACCGACAAGTTGTACTACCCCCACCGCACGGACAACCGCGTCGTCGTGATCGACACGAAAACCGATCGCATTCTCAAGATCATTCCGATCGCAGGCGGACCGGTGGGCGTCGCGTTTGCCCCGAACGGCGACGTCTGGTTCCATGAGGACGGCGACGGATCGGTGACCGTCGTGGACTCGAAGACCGATACCGTCACGAAAGTGATCCAGACCGGCGGCAAAGGCGCCGGGCGGATGGCAGTCTCGCCGAATGGCAGGTTCGCCGCATCGCCGCACAGCGATTCGCGGGACGTGGCGATCATTGACGCTGCCCACAAGACGATGCTCGCGACGATCCCGATCGGCCGGGGGCCCGGCTTCCCGATGTTTTCGCCCGACAGCACGAAGCTGTATGTCGAAGAGTCGGGCAACGGCGATCTCGTCGTCATCGATTTGAAGACGATGGCGGTCGGGGCTCGCTACAAGATCGGAACCGACCCGTTCGGTGGCGCGGTCAGGATGACGCGCTGAGCCCAGCCTGTTTCGTGTGGTTCGAGACGGGGAAGAAGTTGGAGCGGGAGACGGCGATCACACCCGCGACATCGATCTGCGCCACGAGTTCGAGCGCCAGGGATCGACCGATCGTGGCAGGCCGTGACGCGAACACCCGGCGTCACTGAAGGATGTTCGCTAGCCGGCTTTCCGTCTCAGTCCGCTGCGAACGTTCTCCGGTCGCGCAGCGGCGTCCGCAAGTCGAGCGTGATTCTGTCGAAGCGGGCCGTGCGAGACGGCGCGCAGCCGGGTTGCTTCCTGCGGTGCATCGCCTCGCTCGAGCCGAAATCGCTCGAGCAACATCTCGATCCGTGCGAGCCGCTCAGCGTCGTTGTCGCGTTCAACAGGCATGGCGAATACGGTGCCTGATTCTACCCAACAGCTCCTCGGTCAGTCGTTCTAGCAAATCTGATAGTTGACGCGATTATTTCTACGATCTGACGAGAGCGCCGACCGGCCTGAGGATCGAGATGGCGGTTCCAGGCGGCGGATGGCGGGAGTCGCGCACTGGCGTCGGCGGACCGTTACGCGGTGTTTACGAACCTTGCCTGCGGCTCTCGATGTGGCGGCACGCCGCGGGCCAACCGCAGGCGCCGCCGGACGCCTGCGCCGAAGCAGATTGCGGTGCTACCCGCGCGACGGATCCTGCGCCTGGAGCATCCGCATGGCGGCGAAGCGTGCGTCAGAATGCCTTTTGCGCGCAACCGCCCGCCTGCGGCTCGTTCGCGAAGCGCGCGGTCGTCCACGCGACCAGCGGCGCGTCGAGCGGGGTGCCGGGCTTGACGATTGAGACGTGATCGCGCCCCGCGAATGTCCAGTAGTCGAGCGATTGGCCCGCGGTGCAGCGCTCGTGGACCCAGGCATCGATGGCGCCTGGCGGCACGACGAGGTCTGAAAGGCCTTGCGCGATCATCAGGGGCGCCACGATCGCACGGTCCGCAGTGTTCTGGGCGAGGCGAGCCGCCAGCGCCGCGTTTGTGCTCATCGCCAAAGACGGACCGTCGAAGGTCGCCGAGAGCGCGGCGATGCGCTTCGGATCCTCGGGCGGGACGAACCCGCACAGATTCACGATCTTGCGCGCGGCGCCGAGCGCGTCGGGCCGCAGCGCCTGTTCGAACGTCACGTCGGGATAGAACCGGCCGTACGACAGGGCGATATACGGCCCGATCAGCTTCCCGGCCGGCACATTCATCGTGAGGATACTCATATCGGCGGCCGGTGCGATTCCCACGATACCGGCGATCGGGACGTCAGGCGCGTAGCGCGGGCCGACGATGCCGGTCCAGAGCGCCGCGTGCCCGCCCTGCGAGTGGCCCCACACGACCGTCCGTGCGCTGAGCTCGACCTCGGGCATGTGCCGCGCCGCGCGCACGGAGTCGAGCGCGGAGCGTGCTTCGCCCTCGCCGATGAGGTAAGGGTGCGGGCCCCCCTTCTCAACGAACGAGTAGTCGGTGGCGACCACGACCCAACCCGCCTCGACGATCCGGTCGCGCGCGGGAATACCCTCGGTCGGCGCCGACACGAGCGACGGCATGCACTTTTGGAGGACGCCCGTCGTGCCGTGCTCCCACGCGACAACGGGCCGCGGGCCTGCAGGCGGGTCGGCCGGTGCGAACACGGTTGCGGCAGCCGTGGCCGGCGTGGTGTCGTTCACCGTGGTCGTGTAGAGGATGCGCCAGCCGCGCATGCCGGCCGGCAGCCTCACGTCTTTGAGCGGTTCGCTGCGCAACAGCGCGCCGGGTTGGCTCGGTACCTTCGGCGGTGGGTCGTAAAAAGCGTCCGGCGCGTGGGCAGTAATGGTTTTGTCGATAGCCGGCGTCGTGCCCACGGCCCTGCTCGTCGAGCCCGCGCCGGACGACCGCGGCTCTGACCAACTACAGCCAGTTCCCGCGAGCGCAAGAAGTAACGCGGCAGAGCTCCACGACCGTGCACGCATTTCGCTACCCTCTGGCGGGCCCGTAACCGAGCTCCGAAGGGGGACAGGGCAAGATGGTTGCCGACGGGTTTTGCCGAGTGTTCACGCGGGAGATCACACACCGGGCCCCGAGCGCATCGGGAACCGTGACCAACCTCACCGGATGTTGAGAGCCTGTCGGCCAGTCGGCGCGAACGCCGGGAGCTTCGGGCAGTGTGAGACGCCGCCCGGGAAGCCTCCGTCGATGGCCACCGCGCCATGTGCGGCGATGCCGGCGCCGTTGCGGCTCGCATGCGCCCATGCACGCCCGCCGGGTCTCGGAATTGTTATCATCCGATGCCTTCGCAACGGCAGGAGGTGCTCCGATGGGAACGTGGCGCAATCGAACGGGCATCAGCGTGGCGCTCGTCGCCGCAGCGTTCGCCGCGCGGGCGCCTCAGGGGCAGGCGCCGGCGGACGTCGCGCTTGTCAACGGACGGATTCTGACGGTCGACCCCGCCGATTCGGTCGCACAGGCGGTCGCGATCGGTGGCGGGCGAATCATCGCCGTCGGATCCGATGAGGCGGTCCGCGCGCGCATCGGGACTCAGACCGAAGTGATCGACCTGCACGGCCATGCGGCGACCCCGGGCCTCATCGACACGCATGTGCACTTCTCGGAGGCCGCCGCACTGTTCACCGTCGATCTGAGCGACGCCGCCGTCCGGAAGATGGACGACGTGGTGCAGCGCGTCGCTGCCCGCGTGGCGACGGCAAAGCCCGGCGAATGGGTGACTGGCACTGGCTGGGACGAAGGCAAGCTGCTCGAGCGGCGCTACGTCACGGCAGCCGATTTGGACAGCGTGTCGCCGGACAATCCCGTATGGCTCGAACACACGACCGGCCACTACGGTGTCGCCAACAGCTACGCGCTCCGCCTCGCTGAAGTCCGTAAAGACACCAAAGACCCGCCGGCGGGCACGATTGATCGCGATCCCGACCGTAATCCCACCGGTGTCATGAAGGAGGCAGCGGCCGGCATGATCACACGCCTCGTCCCGCCGTACACGCCCGACCAGCAGAAAGAAGGAATAGTCCGGTTGATCCGCGACTTCAACAAGGAAGGGATGACAGGCGCCAAAGATCCCGGTATCAGCGAACAAAAATGGGATCTGTATCAAGAGCTGCGGAAGGAGGGCCAACTGACCGTGCGCATGTTCGCGCTGTGGGCCGGCACACGCAACGGTGAGGGCGCCGATCAGGTGATGGCACGCGTGCTCGCCCTGCCCAAGCCGCCCGCGTCGTTCGGCGGCGGTGTGCTGATTTCGGGCGGTGTCAAGATGTTCATGGACGGCAGCGGGGGTGCCCGGACCGCATGGATGCACGACGAGTGGAACAAAAACTCTACAGACAAAGACACCGGCAATCGTGGGTACCCCGCGATCGATCCTGACGCCTACCGCCGGATCGTGATCGATCTCCACAACGCAGGCATTCACGTGAGCACACACGCGATCGGCGACCGCGCCATCGACTGGGTCGTCGACACGTACGATCTTGCGCTCAAAGCCAAGCCGACGCGCGGGCTGCGTCACGGCATCATCCATGACAACACGCCGTCGGATCACGCCCTCGAGGTCACGGCGCGGCTCCAGCGCGAGTTCGATGCGGCGTACCCGGAGTCGCAGGCGGAGTTCATGTGGTGGATTGGTGACAATTACGCTGGCAATCTCGGACCCGAGCGCGCCGTCCGGCTCAAGCCGTTCCAGACGTTTCTGCAGAAACGCATCAGGTGGGCCGGCGGGTCCGATTACCCGGTGACGCCATTCCCCGCACGCTACGGCCTCTGGTCGTCGGTCGTTCGGACAACGCTCAACGGCACGTATGGCGCGACGCCGTTTGGCACGAAGGAGTCAGTCGACGTCCGAACGGCGCTGCGGTCGTACACGATTTGGGCGGCGCATCAGCTCTTTCTGGAGGATCGCATCGGTTCGATCGAAGTCGGCAAGGAGGCCGACATCGCCGTGTGGGATCGCGACCCATACAACGTGCCGGCCGAGGCATTGAAGGAGATGCAGTGCGAGCTGACCCTGTTCAAGGGAACAGTGGTCTATCGGCGATGAGTCGAGCGTCGCGGCGGCCTTCGGTGTCAATCAGTTGAATCGTCTGGCGCTCAAGAATTCAATGGGCAAGGCCGTGCCGCCGTTCATCGTCAGATCGGCCATGATTTCGCCGACCACAGACGCAAACTTGAAGCCGTGCCCGGAGAACCCGGTCGCGATCGCGACATCCTGGTCGAAGCCTGGCAGGTAGTCGAGGACGAAGTGGCCGTCGGGCGAATTGGTGTACATGCACACCTTCATCAGCTGTGTCTCGGCGTAACCATCTGGAATGAATCTCTTGAGCGCGTCGACCAGATCGCGTTCGTCCGCGGGCGTGGGCAGGCGGTTGATGTGGTCGGGATCTGAGAGGTCGCCCACGTGATGCCGCGCCAGCTTCAACCCCACAGGCGCGCCGAATCCCGCGACCGGCAAGATGGGAAATCCGTAGTACTCATCCACCATCCAACAGGGACAGTGACCGAGCGTGAACAGCTCCGACTTCTTCGGCTTCACCCAGGCCATCACCTGCCGAGTGACACGCAGTGTCGACGACATGCCGGGTATCATTTTGGCGGCCCACGGTCCAGCGGTGATGACCAGCTTTTTGCAGACGAACTCGCCTTTGTTGGTGGCGACCGTGATTCGGTTTCCATCGCGTCTCCACGCTGACACTTTCGTGTCGGTCAGAATCGTTGCGCCGGCTCGGATCGCCTGTTCCGCGAAGAGGAGGATGCACCGCTCAGGGACCACAAACCCCGCATCCGGTTCTTCGAGACACTGGTAGCCGGACGGCAGGCTGAACTGTGGATATTTGCGGACGGTCTCGGCTTCAGAAAGCGCCTGGATCTTGATGTGGTATGTGCTGGCGGATTCGTGAACGCCCTTCATCATCTCGTCCGTCGGTTTGCCGAAGTAAACCAGTCCGGTCTTGACGTACACCTGTGAGTCGGTCTTCTTCTCCAGGGCCTTCCAGTTCTCGTACGCACGCTCGAGAAGGGGGACATAGTCGGTGCGCTCGGCGTAGGCCTTGCGAATGATTCGGCTCTGGCCGAGATGCGATCCCAATTCATTCGGGACGTCGAACTGCTCGAGGCCCAGCACCCGAGAGCCGCGTTCGGCAAGGAAGGAGCAGGTCGAGGCCCCCATCGAGCCCACGCCGAGGACGATGACGTCAAAGCTCCTGGCGTTGCCGGCCTGTCGTGAAATCTGGGCGCGAACCGAGGCGTAAAGGCGATCGAGGGACGGCTGCACACGGCGAGCCTGTCCGTGAGCTGGAACCTTCGCGCGGGTCAAGGAGAACGCCGTCGCCTTATCGACGGGCCGCCTCGACGCTGCTGGTCGGATCCGCTCCGCTCCAGGTCGCGTCGGCCGTCGGGCCGTAGATCGACGGGACAGGTCGATCGAGCAGCCGGAGGTACACCGTCAGCTGCGTGCGATGATGGGCCGTGTGGAGTACGCGGCGCCAGAATACCCATACACGCGACCGCTCCACGTCAAAAAACGGGACGATCGCATCCCACCACGTCCGAGTCGCACCCGCAAGATGCGGAAGCCTGGCGCGGGCCAGACCGGCGAGCCGCTCGACGGACGGGGCAACCGTGATCGGGTCCGGCACTACAGCCGAGGTGTCCGGTTCGGGTAAGCCGAGAAATCCGCCGAAGAACCGGCGGCCAGACAAGAGTTCGTGTTTGAATACTTCGGCGACCGTCATCGACTTCGGATGCGGTCTGTAGGCGATGACGCTGTCATCGAAGGCGCGCCAGACCGTGGCAGTCTTGTTGATCTCGCTCGTATAGACATCCAGGAGATGTTGATAGGCCGGGTCGTCGGCGCGTGGAACGTCCGCTGCCGAGATTGCCTCGGGTGAATGCATGGTCGCCTCCCGATCGAAGATCCTAACGCCACTTCCTCGACAGAAGGCCGACGCTCGGTTCGGCGATCCGACCTACCTCGTCGGCGACGTGATTGCCCCTGGCGTCGGCGTCGGGTCCGTCTCGTTCGGACGAGCGCCCACGCACGACCGACACACCACTCGCGACCGCATCAACGACTGTCCGTGCGAAAGCGCGCTTCGAGCTGATCGGCACTAAGTATAGCCAAGGACACTTGAAAATCTGTCGGAGGTAAGCGTTCAGCTGTCAGCGATCAGCGGTCAGCTTGTGCGGGAGGGGCAGATCAAAGCCGGCCAAGCATCTTGGACGTCTGCTGATCCAGTTGTCGCGTCGGATAGCCACTGAACGTGATCACCCGTC
>JBPYEE010000745.1:0-6684 GCA_051985095.1 Vicinamibacterales bacterium
CAGCAGTGTGGCGTCACGACCGTCGCCATGCAGTCCACCGGCGTCTACTGGATCCCGATCTACGAGATCCTCGACGCGCGCGGGCTGGAGGTGTACCTGGTGAACGCCCGCCACACCAAGAATTTGCCCGGGCGCAAAACCGACGTGCAAGAGAGTCAGTGGTTGTTGAAGCTGCACACCTACGGCCTCCTGCGCAATTCCTTTCATCCCACCGCGGAGATTCGCGTCACCCGGACCTACTGGCGCCAACGCGCGGACCATGTCCGCGCCATCAGCACCTGCATCCAACGAATGCAGAAGGCGCTGACGCAGATGAACATCCAACTGGCGAATGTCATCAGCGATCTGAGCGGCTGGACGGGGATGCGGATCGTGCGGGCTATCCTCGCCGGCGAACGGGATCCCCACACGCTCGCCGCGTTGAGTCATCCCGGGATTCAGGCCAGTCGAGACACGATCGCCAAGAGTCTTGAAGGGACGTGGCAACCCGACCTGTTATTCGTGCTCCAACAAGAAGTCGTGATGTATGACGCGTACCAACAACGGATCGCCGAGTGCGATCAGGCGCTTCGCGAGCACCTCAAAGGCTTCGCCGACCGGAACCCCGAGGCGCCCCCCACAAGCGCTGAACCATCCGCGACACCCAGGCGACGGCGCTCTGATCCCAAGCCGCGGCGTCGGAAGGCAGGCAGCCATACGCCACAGTTTGACCTGGGCAGCGAATTGCGCCGGATCAGCGGCGTGGACCTCACACGGATCGACGGCATCGACGTGAGCGTCGCGCAGACCCTCATCAGCGAGATCGGCCTCGACATGGCGCGCTGGCCGGACGAGCACCACTTCGCCTCCTGGCTCGGGCTGTGTCCCGACAACCGGATTACCGGCGGGAAAGTGATCCGTCGAGGCACCCGGCACGTCATCAATCGCGCGGCGACGGCCTTACGGATTGGCGCCACCACGCTCCTACGCAGCCAGAGTTACCTCGGCGCCCAATATCGCCGCCTCCGCGGCAAGCTCGGGGCTCCGAAAGCGATCACCGCGATGGCCCACAAGCTCGCGGTGTTGGTGTACCGCATGCTGCGCTGGGGCCACGAGTACGTTGACAAGGGGATGCAGTACTACGAGGAACGCCACCGCGAGCAGCAGATCCGGCTTCTCAAAAAGCGAGCCGCTGCGCTCGGCTTGGTCGTCGTCTAACTTATGGATTATTGAGAGTGGTTTCTGGAGAGAGCCGTGCCGTCATTTCGGTCGGTGCGGCTCTGTTCTGTTTCTTGAGGGTTTGCACCGAATGATTCCGCTCCGTTCGGGTGGGCATCGGTGACGACCGGTGCAATCTGTCTCAATGTGTCTCAGGCTATAAGACCAGATCGATTTTTTTCACCGGCACCGCAATCAGCGTTTTTCGAGCGTGTCCGCCAGCCTCAACTTGATGAATGCCTGACGAGTCACGCCAATGCGCTTGGCCTCCTGGTCGATGGCCTGCAGTAAATCGACGGGAAAGTCAACATTCACACGTTGGATCTCGCGTCCAGGGCGTCGCGCTTTCGACCAGTCCACGTACCTGTCGATCTGATCCGACCCTGAGTCGAACAATTCCTCGAGCTTTTCAGCCTTGAGACCCTTCGTGTGCTTCCCCACGCTCGTATCGCGCTCGTTCTTTCTCGCGCGCCCGGCGGACCGAGATGATGCGAATTGTTTTTTCATGGCGATATGTCACAAATGCAGCCCAAACAGCCTCATGAATCCGACCGATCACGACGTGGCGCGGCTCGGTCGTTGATCTCGCCGGCGCTTCGAGGCGGTTTGCGTCCTCCCAGAGCACCTGCGCCTCGATGAAGTCGACCCCGTGCTTCGATTTGTTGGCAGCCGATTTCGCCAGATCAAACGCGAATTGCAACATCGAGTATAGAAATTATACCAGATCGGCGCTCGTCACCACACTCAAACGGCCGACAACGAAGAACCCGCGATCATGCGGACCATGTGATCACGAGCACACAGCCAAAAGCGTGTCTGGGCTCAGAGGCTGCCCATGACCCCCCCTTGGCCGTACACGGCGAGAACTCGCGCGCGAAAGTGCAGAATGTCCCGAGCGACAGCTCGGCTCTACTCCACGGATTCCGCTTGATACCTGGCGCTAAGGAGATGTCGTTAAGTCCTGATGAAATGGGAACGTTTCATCTTGAACGGTCGAGGAATTAACGTCGCGCGTCACTCCTTCGCCCGGGATTGCGCCGACGATCCGGGCGCAAGCTCGAGCTCAATCGGCGTGTCGGCGGCAAATCGGACGTCCTGACCTTTCCCCACCAGGCTCGTGTACGTCGTCCGCGCGACTCCGACGATCGCGAGCGTGAGGCCAAGCGGCTGCGACAATGGGGCGACCGCCGCACCGATCAGGTTGAAACCGAGCAAGCCACCCAAACCCATGGCGCCGGGGTTGCCGCCGCCCCCGTGCGGATGTTTCGGGCTCACCGGATGGTTTTCGCCGTCGCCCGCACCGGCCAGCGCTACGGCGGCCAGCGCCGGCGCGAGAAAGCGCGTCTTCGGATTCGTGGTGCGCACGCCGCCTTCCTCATCGACGGCCACGTGCTCGTCGGCGCTGACGTCTACGGAGTGCAGCGATGCGAGCAACGGCGTCTCGCGTTGAGGCATCTCCACGCGCTCGAAGAGGAACCGGAGTTGGCCGTTCCGCCGGAACCACCTGGCCTGTCTCGCGACGGTCACTTCGCCGATGAGCCGCGTCCCTTCCGGCACGATCAATTGATGGTCAGCGGACAAGACCGGCTGGGTGACGACGGCTTCAACCCGCGAGCCGCGGGTGCTCGTTGCTGAATCGAGGGTGGTCGTAAGTCGAGCTCGCAAGACGCTCGACCGCGCCGGCAATGTTCCGGCCGCTGCCGAAGGGACCGGGTCCACTCGACCGAATCGCAACGGCGCCAGCAGTTCCGCGTCGTAAACGGTCCCTTTGGTCACGTATTGGGGGTGATAGGGGAGCTGATCGATCAGCATCAACTTCAACCGCTCGGTCCGCCCCGGTTCCTTGATGGCCTCAATCGCGTCGCTGACCTGCTGTTTGGCGGCCGCGATCGAGTCACGGGTTTTCTGCTTGAGTGCCTGGCCGGCCGTGGCGACCGTGCCTTGGCCGTCCTTTGCATCCGGATCCTGAGTTCCCGCTCCCGCCGCGACGTGGCGCCGAACGTTGGACATTCCGTTGAGCCCACGCGCCTGGAACGACACGGTGACGCCATCGCGCGTCAGGGAATCGAATTGGAGAACCACCTGACGCTGCGGTGCGAAGCTGCCGCCGGACCATGCGCGAAGCCGTGTCAGTTTCGGCGGATTCTGGAGGGACGCCACGTGGCCAACGATGGGCGTCCCGGCAGGGAGCACCAACCGATCGTACGCGTAAATGGGCTCGATGAGGGTGCCGGTGACGATCTGGCCGACGCGGCTCACCGCGAGGGTCTTGTCGAGCGCGACGCGGAGGGGCGTGCCCAGACCTGCAATCAGCTCTACTTGGGCATCGTTACCCTGCGCGACCGCAGGAGCGTTCACGAGGAGCGTTCCGATCGCGGTGGATGCCGCGATCAACAGATGAGCCCGCTTCATGAAGATCCTTCCACGCTGGCGGCCTCATCATACGCTCGTCGACCGTTCGTGGCATCACGGCCTCGCGGCCGGCCGTCGGTTCGGCGCCGTTGAGCGGCGGTGGTCCGAGGGCCGATGATCGGTCCCATGACCACGGCCCCTCCTCAGCAACGCTTCGACCGCCGGCTGCGCGAGCTCGTCCAACGCACCGGGGATCCGAGCATCGCCGCCGATCTCGGCTTGCCTCGGTCCGCGACTCAGACCAACCTTCACCACGTGACGTGCGCAGACTGCCGCTCCGGTAAAGACCCGCCGCAGGATTGGGCGGCGTGATCAGTCAACAGATTGGGGGCGGACGCCGATGCTCGACCCGCCGCGTACGGCCGAAGGTCTTGTCGAGCCGACGCGGTACTGGCCCGAGCACGATGGCTATCGCGATTCGTTCGCCGAGCCATGAATGAGGCGTCCACAGCTTTCGGCCTGCCGAAGTGCGATCGGATCTGACAGCTATCTTTTCGGCGCGACGGGATTTTGGCGAGGGACAGGATCTGATTTCTGCACCGTTCACGATCACGAACCGGTAGAACCGGCGGACTCGCTCGACTTCCTTATGCAGACCGAACTGGTAATATGTGATGATCGCCTGTAGGAGCACAACCCATGCTTGGTTCTCTCGGGATGCCAGAACTCATCGTCATCTTTGTGATTGCGCTGATCATCTTTGGCCCACGCAAGCTACCGGAGTTGGGCCGGTCGCTCGGACGCGGCATTGCTGAATTCAAGAAGGCCACGACCGAATTCCACAGCACGCTCGAGCAGGAAATCGAGGCTGACGCGCAGAATACGGCCCACGCTCAGGCGACTGACGCGACGTCTACCGCGACCAAGAGCGCGTAACCGTTCGCGTCGATACCGCGTCCAACTGGGATGTACAAGGACCGATCCCTTCGGAGGATGGTTTCAGGCACCTCACGGGACGGCGAGAACTCCGAAAGTGCAGAATGTCGTTGGAGACTGCCCCGATGTCTCTCGGCGCGGACCGAAATCGCCATCGGCAATTTGCGTCTTGTTGCGTGCGATCAGGTCGTTAATGTCATTGAGAGCCCGAAACGTCTGCGCTCTTAGGCCGCGCCTGCGAGCGATTCCCACGGCAGTCGGAATATTGGCGAGGCACGGGTGCATCGAGCTGTCAAGGGACATCCTTTCGGTCTGACGTTATCGCCGGACGATAAGCGCGCCCTCATCGCATTTCTGAGAACGTTGTAGAAATCCTCGATGAAGAGAGAGCGTGTCGTCATCACGGGCTGTGATCCGCAAAAATCTGTGGCGGCGTCATAGGAAGGTTCACGCCTGTTCTCCGCAATTATTCTGAACCGCGCCGCTCACGCCGCCTTCGGCTGACCGCCAAAGCTGATCAGCACTCCGCGAGTCGCGGTGCGTTCCAGCGGGGAGCCGGATCGTGTTTACTGATCAAGCTAAGGAGCTCCCGGCCCGCGTGCTCGTCGAGGAGCACGTGAAGCAGCTGGTATGTGCGATCGACAACGTCGACCATCAGCTGTTTCATCTCGTCATCGTTGAAGCGAGAGAGGCGGGGCCACGGAATCGTGCCAAAGGGACTGGTGACCGTCACATCCGCGTAGTCGCCGGTCGCGGACGATGGCGCGATGCCAGCATGCAAGTCTTCCAGGCCCGAATTACGGACGCATCGGAGAACAATGTACTTGGCCAGTCGTTGCTGGAGGACCGGATTCGCCAGGAGCGTATCGAGATGCGTCATCGGCATACTGGGTCTCGTCCGTAATTATCCATAATTATCCGTCGAGCCGACGTCAGCACAGGTCGTTCGCAGCGCCCGATCACGCTGCGGCCTCGAGACGGTATTCGTGGTGCAACCCGCACAAAATCGGCGTCGCGACGACTCGATGGCCGGCGGGCAGTTCGTGACCGTTCGACGCCACCCGTTGATCAGGCGGATTCGGAAGTCCCGGTCCCAGACTGCTGTGCGGACGCCCGCGGTTGTAGTGAGTGATCCACTCCCGAAGAATGGCGCGAAGATGCCGCTCCGTCAGCGGGATCACGAAGTCCAAACATTCTCGACGAATTGTGCCGATTAACCGCTCGCAAAACGAATTCGCCTGGGGAACGCGAGCGGGCGTTTTGAGCACTTCCAGACCCATCGCCTCAAGGGTTCGATCGACGCCGGCCGAGTAAATCGTGTCCCGATCGTGGATTACGAACCGGTGCCCCTCATCGCCCAACACGATCATCCGAAACTGCTGACCAGTCCAGTCCGCGGTCGGATGCTCCGTCACGTTCCAGTGCAAGATTCGTCGTGTTCCGACTTCCAGAACGACAAACAAGTAGATCACGCGGAACGTGGCCGTGACGATGACACAGAAATCACTGGCGAGCATCGCCCGGGCGTGGTTTCGCACGAACGTGCTCCAGGCCTGTGTTCCCTGCCTCGGGCGCGGTGGTCGCGACGGCATATATCGTCGGACGGTTCGCGGAGACACTCGGATGCCGAGCTTGATCAGGAGTTCGTCGGCAATGCGTTCTTCGCCCCAGGTCCGATTCGCAGCCGCCATCGTGGCGATCAATTGCTGCAAATCCACGGGGATTGGCGGCCGGCCGCGTGCCCGTGACTTCCAGCGCCACCACAACCGGAATCCTTTTCGATGCCACCGGATGAGTGTCTCCGGCTTCACGACGGTCAGCAGCTGCCGCCAGTCGACGAACCACGACAAACCGACGAGGGTGATGCGCGTGGCGTTATCGGCGCGGCGAGGCTTCACCTGCCGTTCCAGGTACAACGCCAACTGCTTTCGCAGGAACAGGTTTTCGGCAGCGAGTTGGGCACGCGACCGCATTGCCGCCGAGATCACTGCGACGAGATCGAGACCGACGTGAAGGATGGTTCCAAACAGAGGCCGAACAGGTCCGAGCATGACCTGACGGATCCTACGCGACCGCGGCGACCGACCGAGTCTGGAGCTCGCCAAGCGGTCGGAAAGACCGCAAAAAACGGCCGCGATCGATTATTTGCGGAGCACAGGGGTTCGGCTCCCGATCTAGCGACGAAGACGACTAGGACGA
>JBPYEE010000746.1:0-8568 GCA_051985095.1 Vicinamibacterales bacterium
CGTCGCGACGAAACTGATCCGCGCGGCGCATGGTGACTCGAGCGGCGTCCGGGGTGCGGCGTGGCTGTGGCCTAGCGAATAACGAGCGGTTCCGGTTCGTGCGCGAGAAACTCGTGCAGGTCGCGACGCGCGGCGGCCGCACGACCATCGCGCGTGACGGCGTAACAATCGCTGCGCGCTCGCAGCAGCGGCTCCGACCAGATGACGTACGGCTCGAGCGCGGCCAGCGGCGCGCGACACATCGATGCGAAATCGACGCGGGCGAGGTCGAGCAGCGTCACCAGCCGCTCGTCCGACACCGCGTTGAGGGCGAAGGGTTGCGCCAGCGCCGCCGTCAGCGGCCGTGCCAGCATCGGCCGCGCGGTTCCGATCGTCGAGGCCAGCCGCAGCGCTTTTTGTTTGAACGCCAGCAGCGGCCACGGATCGGTTCGCAGCCTGATGAGCGCGGCCTCGAGCGCCGCGGCTGCCGCGTCGGCCTCCTGCCGCCGCGCGAAGAACTCGGCCAGGATGACGTCAGCTTCCGCCGGTTGATACCGCCGGAGCCGCGCGATCAACGGCAACGCCGCGTCAGACCCGGCGCCGGCCTCGACATCGGCGGCGAGTGCGAGCTCCGACGGGTCGCGCGGCGGGTCGGTCTGCTGCCGCCACAACTCGCGGACGCCGGCCGTTTCGCCGCCGGCGTAGTACCGCTCGAGCGCCGTGCGACGCCGCTGTTCGTCGACGGTGGCCGGCCCAACCCCAGCCAGGATATCGGCGCTCCAACCGTTGAAGTTGAGCCACGCGGTGTCGACCATCGGCCACTGCACGTCGCGATCGTCATCGAGCGGCGGACGCCAGGCGTCGCCATGCCGGGCACCGCGGCGAATTGCGGTGACGAGGATGCCGCCCGACCGCCCGACCGAGCGCGCCAGACCGAATTCGACGATGTTGCGGTCGTCGGTGTTCACCTCGACCGCCGGCGATGCCGCGACGTCGCGCGCGAAGCGGTCGTTGGCGATGAAATGCGCCAGCACGCCGTTGAGATCGACCGCGCGCCAGGTGTTTGCGATCGCCGACCGGAACGGCTCCACCGCGATCTGCGACCGCAGCGCGCGGACGTCGTACGGCGCGGCATGCTGGGTCGCGATCAGTACGAGGTCACCGTGGTTGGTCTGCCACGTGTCGACCGACGGAAACACCGCCGCCAACGTAGCGTAAATCGTCCGCAGCGTGGGGGAATCGATCTCGTAGGCCTGGATCCACTGCGCGAACACGCCGTCCGGGGTCAGACGGTCGCGCGCGGCGCGATAGTACTCCGCCGTAAACAGGCTCGCGATCCCGGCGCGAAACGGGTTCGACGGCTCCGAGGCGATCACGTCGTACCGGTTGCTCGTGGTGAGCAGGGCTTCGCGGGCATCGCCAATCGCAATGTGCAGCTTCGCGTTTCCCATCGCATCGTGGTTGACGACGGCGCACGCGCGGGCGACATTCAGCACCACCGGCTCGAGCTCCACCACGTCGACGCGGTCGATGTCCGGCACGGCAGCGAGCCATCCGGCCGTGCTGCCCGTGCCGAGGCCGATCACAAGCGCGCGCCGCGCCTGCGGCTGGCGGAGGACGCCGAGGAGGCCGAGCATGACCTGCGTGCCCGCATCGCCGCGCGCGCTGCCGTCCGACTTGCCGTTGACGACAAACGCGTAGCCGCTCGGTTCTTGGGCGAGCGCGACGGCGCTCTCGACTCCGTCCGCCTCCCACTCGATCGAGCGCCGGGTCGCCTGCGCCCACGCGCGGAACCCGTTGGCGCTTGTCAGCGCGTCGGCGGGCACTCGTCCCGCCCCGATGCCGCTGTGACGCCAGAACGCCGTGGGGCCCGTCGCAATCAGACACGCGACCGTCGCAACGGCGACCACGACCGACGCGGGTTGTCGGGCCGGCGCACGACCGGGTGCGCCGTCGTCGCCGCGTCTCGTGCGGGACGCCTGTTGGGCGATGTCCGCCAGCAGGGCGGCGACGCCGAGCAGCAGCAACAGAATCGCCACGAAACGCCAGGCGACCGGTGCCGTCAGCCACGGCAGGAGGCCGAATCCGCCGGCGAGCGAGCCCAGGATCGCGCCGGCGGTGTTCGCCGCGTACGCCCAGCCCACGTGGCTGCCGACGCGGGCGCGTCCATGACCGATGAGCGCGATGAGCAACGGAAACTGGTAGCCCGCAATCAAGGCTGGCGGGAGGACAACGATGGCCGCGACGATGGTCCAGCCGGCGACGTGGGCGGCGAACCCCGCGGACTGCAACGGAAGCAGCACCAGTGCCAGCGTCGCCAGGCGATCGCCGAACGCAAAGGTCGCCGCCACCGACGCCGCTTCGAGCAGCGACGAGGCCGCGAAGTCACCCAGCGACACAGGCCGCTGGCCGCCGATCAGTCCGTAGGCCACCCCGCCCAGACCGACGCCGGCAAGGGCCACCGCCAGCACCAGCCCGAAGGTGAACACCGATCCGCCGAGCAGCGGTCCGAGCAGCCGGTACCAGATCAGTTCGAGGAGGAAGAACGCGAAGCCGACCGTGGCCGAGGCGATCAGGGCGAACACGGGGAGGTCCGGCATATCGGGATCCGAACCGGCGACCGCGCTGCCGCCGGGCGCGAGGTCCGGTTCGACATCGGGCCAGTGCCGATCGATCTGGCGGGCAGCCATGGCCACCAGCAGGTTGATCGCCGCCGCCAGCCACACCGTCCGGCGTGTGCCGAACGTCTCGAGCATCCAGAAGGTGGCCACCATGCAGCCGGCAACCGCACCAATCGTGTTGAACGCGTACAACCACGCCACGTCGCGGCGCCGCGTATCAGTCTCGCCGGTGATCGCGCGGGCCGCCACGGGCAGCGTGCCGCCCATCGCGACGGTCGGGACCGCGAGGACGAGGGCGCTCAGGAGCAGCCGGCCGCCGGTTGCGACGATCATTCCGAGCCGAGCCACGCCGCCGCTGGCGAAGTAGGCCGCGCGCACCAGCGTGAGCAGGAGCGGGCTGAGCGCGGCCGAGATCGCGACGATTGCCTCGAGCGCGGCGTAAAAACGCAGCGGCCGGGTCTGACGATCGGCGCGCGGGCCCAGCATCAGGCTGCCACTGCCCAGGCCGCCGATGAAGATCGCGAGCACGGCGGCCGACGCGGCGGTCGAGGCACCGAAGATGAGCCGGAACTCGCGCAGCCAGCCGATTTGGTAGACGAGGGCGCAACACCCGGATCCGGAGAGGAGCGCGGCGACAGGCCAGGTCCGGGAACGCATGACTTGCGACCGAAGTATCGGCGCCTGACGCGGCCCGCCGCAGTCAGCGACCTACCGCGTCAGCGTCCAGACGAAAAAGAGCGCGGCGGCAGCACCGGTCGCCTGCAACCAGAGCTCGATCCGCTCCTGCAGGAAGATCAGGCCGACGCACATCAGACCGGCCGCCGCGACCAGACAGCGCCAGTAGAGCTCCTCGCTGGCGACCTCGAGGCCGCGCGACCCGGCGCGTTTGCGCGCCGCGTCGATGATCTTGTTTGCGATCTCGCGGTCGCCTTCGCGATCGAGCTCGTAATAGTCGCCCCCGCCGGCCGAAGCAATGGTCGCCAGCGAATTGCGGTCGAGCGACGACCGGATTTTCGGCTGGGGCGGGGCAGGCGGCAGCGACGGGCGTCCCGGGATCGTCGGCGGCGGCGGCGGCTCCGGAATCCACCCGCCCACCGTCGTGCCGACGCCGACGACGTAGACGGGGACCTGCTGTTCGCGGGCGAGGCGCAGCGACCGCGCGACCTCGCCGCTCCACGCCTGGCCGTCGGTGATCAGCACGAACGCTTTCGCGTTTGGCGATTTGCCGTACAGCTCGGTGTCGCGCTCGATCAACCGCAGCCCCCACGCGATGCCGAGCTCGATGTTGGTGTCCCACGTCGTGTCGTCCTCGAGGCGGAAGGGCGATTCGGCGTTCAAGTGATCGAGAAAGAAGAAGAAGGTGTTCGGATCCTTGGTGAGGCGCACTTCCGGGGTGGCGATGTGCGCGAACAGGGCCATCGCAATTCGATCGTCCTTCCAGGCGAGCGACTCGCCGAGCACCCGGAGGAACCGCATTGAGCGCTGCCATCGATCGCCGGCCACATCCGGGGTGCGCATCGACGCCGATCCGTCCTGCAGGACGACGAGGTCGACGCCAGCCGTGCGCACCAGGGCGATCGCAGCCGTGGGACGCGCGAGCGCCAGGATGACGAGCGCGGTCGCGACGAGCGCGCACAGC
Source organism: Vicinamibacterales bacterium (assembly GCA_051985095.1). Taxonomy (GTDB): domain Bacteria; phylum Acidobacteriota; class Vicinamibacteria; order Vicinamibacterales; family CAVVIG01; genus Gp6-AA45. Next base: position 4,240 of record JBPYEE010000746.1, read on the forward strand.
CAGAACACGAGCCCGCCGAAGACCGGAAACTTCTCGCGGACCGGCAGCCGCCGATGCTGCCGAAACTGTTGCGCGTCGCGCCGCCGCCGGCCGACCTGCCATCCCCACACGAACACCAACGCCACCGGAATGAGCAGCAGCCAGAGATAACCGGGATCCGCGAAACGGACCGTGTCGAGATCTATCTTGAACACGTGAGAAACCCGCGGTCAGCCGTCAACCGCGCCGTACCTTCACGCCGCCTTTGCCCGCCTCCGGGTTGTCCTTCCGCTCCTCGCCGCGCTTGGGAATCACGATTTTGAATTGCGCCATATCGGTCGCCGGCGGCGGACCGCCGACATGCCCGTGCAGCGTCGCACCGGCCGGCAGATCGCCGGCCACCTCGGCGGGCGCCGCCTTGGCGGGCGCCGCCTTCGCGTTTTTCCCCGCCGCGGCCGGCTTGGCCTTCGCGAGGACTTCACGAACGCGGATCGCGTACTCGTAGTTGTAGGCCGCGTCGATGTTGCCGGGATTGCTCCGTAACACATCGCCATAGCTCTTCACGACCGCGTCCATGCGCCGGAGCGTGGTGAGGCGGTCAGGGTCGGCCTGGCTGCTGCGGAACGCGGCGTTGGCCGCCACGAACAGGATGGCCGGATTCGTTTCGGTGACGGCCCCGTTGGCGTCTTTCTGCGGCGCGATCGAGGCATAGCCGGCGCGCCAGTAGCTGGCCGTGGCGCGCGCTTCGCGCAGATCGTTGGCGGCGTGCTCCCCGACCTGGGGCACCCGCGTGGCGGCGCCCAGTCCGCGCTCGACGTCCTCGGCATCGGTCGCGGCCGACGCGTATTGCAGCGTCGCGAGTTGGTCGTGCACGTCGGCGACACGTTTTTCCGTCTGACCCGCAATCCAGAACGCGGCGCCAGCGGCGGCCAGGACCAGGGCGGCAACGAGCGGGACGATGAATGATTTCATGGTCATGGGAACTTTCTGAAATAAGGAACGGTGAGCTGCAGGAGCAGCGCGAGGGACCAGAAGCTGGCGGCCATGAAGGCGTACGGCGCGAAGCGCGGGCGCTCGGTGCTGTAGCGCTTCACCTCGACACGTCCGCCTGAGCGCGCGTCGATATCCTTGATCGCGTTGAAAATCACCGACTCGTCGGACGCCGCGTAGAACTTGCCGCCGGTTGCTTCGACCGCCGGCCGCCAGATGTCGTCGGGCAGGACCGCGCCGAGCCCCTTGTTGTAGCTGGTGCGCACCATGTACACCGGGATCTTCGTCGCCACGGCGCCCTGCAGCACCTCCTGCACCGTCTTGCCGTGAATGATCACCTGGGTGTCCTGGCCATCGCTGAAGATCACCATCAGGTTGCCTGCGGCGTCGAGGAAATTGAAGGCGCGAAACAGATTGACGCTCTGCTCCATGGCGAGCCCAATCGTCGTGCCCTGATCGGGGAACTTCATGAACTCGGTCCAATCCCCGATCAAGGTCAGGCTCAAGAGGATGTTCTGATAGTCGTTCGTGAACGGCGTCACCACGTAGGCTTCGTCACCGAACTCGACGAGTCCGATGAGATCGTGATACTTGCCCGCCATGCGTTGCCGGATGAATGCCTCGGCCGCCGCGACGGTGGTGAAGAAGGTCGCTTCATTCGGTGCCTTCGCGTTCAAATGCGCCGCGGGAAACCGCGCCATCATGCTCGAGGAGGCATCGATCATCAGCGCGATCCGCCGTCCGGGAAACGAGACGTCCTCCTGCGTGAGCGTCGAATACGGGTCGGCCAGCGCGATGGCGAAGAACGGCACACCGACGAGAAAGAGGATCAGGGCGCCGTGGCGGACGATGGACAGCCAGGACGACTGGCCCCAGTTCAGCACCGCGGGGAGCGCGACCTGCGTGCGCCCCGCCCGGCGGCGTGTCATCGCGCGGAGAATCATGATCGCCGCGCACAGACCGATGAGCGAGACGAGCGCGAGGACCGCCGTGTCCCGGTGCGTGAAGAGCAGGTCGGCGGCGCGGGTATTGCGCCAGTCGAAGATCGACTCGCGAACGAGCGCGGGAACGCCGGTTATCGGGACCACACCCGTGTGCCTGCCGGCAGCGGGGCGGCGCCCCGGCGCGGCGTGAACCGGCGAATCGGCCAGGTGTGCTCGATCTTCAGCTGCCGCAGCAGCTGGAAACCCGCGTCGAGCGACTCGTCGAGCGTCGCATCCTCGACCGATCCGCCGCGGCTGTATTGCGCCGCCGTAAAATGCGACAGCGCCTGTTCGAGCGCCTCCAGCTGTTGCGCCCGCGCGGCGCCGCCGTTGGTCGAGACGCGGGCCACCTCCCGCGCGACCGTCGCTGTCGTGGCCGATCCGGAGACGATGATCGGTTTCCGCTTGGGAAAGCCGGTGTAAAAGAGCAGCTGGCCCTCCGCCGAGCGCGTCCCGTTCGACGAGGCCGGCTGGGCGGCGGATTGCGCCAGCTTGGAAACCGGCCGTCCCGTCGCGTAGCTCGCCACGACGCGGAGCGCGGACAGGGCGCGTCCCGCCAGCTCCGCGGTCCACCCGCCGGTGTCGCGTTCGCGCCTGACTGCCGACAGCTCGCGTCCGACGCCGCGGAGAACCGCCAGATCCGGCATGATGCGCTCGGCCGTCGTCCCCGGCTTCCGGTACTTCATGATCACGCGCACGATGGCGAGGAGCGCCAGCAGACCGGCGAGGGCGAACAGGATGCCGCCGACGACGGTCAGCAGGTTGGCGCGAAACGCGCGCTGATCGATGTCGGCAAACGTTTCGGTGGCGCTGTCGCGGATGTCGCTCGCATCGCCCGGCACGAGCGAGAGCACCCGGATCGATTGCGGCGGCAGCACGTAGGTCTGATCGCGCCCTTCGAGCGCGGTGCCCTGACCCGTCTTGCTCTGGACGCGGTAGGCGATCTTCGTCTCCGGCAGCGCGACATCCTTCCCGAAGAGATTCTCCGCGATCACCCGCAGCCGGTATTCGTACTGAAAGAAGCGGTAATCGTCGGTCCGGAGGTCGGCGCCGTGGGAGCCGCCGCTGACCTCAAACGGCGCAAACTGCACCACAGAGGGTTCGAGCTTCGATTGATCGGGCACGACTTTCACATCGGCCGTTTCGAGGACGGCGCACGTCAGCACCGCGGTAAACGGTTCGCCGACCCGGACCGCGCCCGCCGAGGTGCGCCACCAACACTGGATGGGGTCGGCTTTTGTGGTTTGTGTTTGCGGCTGCGCGAACGCCGGCCCGGCGAGCAGCGTCGCCGCCGCGAGAAATCCAACCAGGTTTCTGAAACGCACCATTTCACACCTTCCGGAGGCGACGCTCCGCGATGAACTCGCTCAGGGCGATCGCTGTTTCGCGGTCGTCGACGCCGATCCGCAGCACATCCATGTCGTTGCTCTTTGCGAGGCGCGCCACCTCATCCTGCCATGCCCGCGTGCGGCGGGCGAGCGCGCTCATCGTGCCGCGCGACATGATGCGCGCGCGCCCGGTCTCGACGTCGAACCCCTCAATCCATCCGGCCGAAATCGTCGGCAGCTCGAATGCAAATGCGCTGTCGATGAGGACGATGAAGACGTCGTGCGTCGAGTTGAGCTGGCCGAGCTCGTTCAGCAGGTCACCCGGCCGGTCGAACAAGAAATCAGAGATGACCGGAATCATCGAGGTCTTCCGCATGAACCCGGCGAGGGACATGCTCAGGCTGTCCAGCCGCTTGAGCGGCTGCAGGCCCGTCCCAAACTGATACGCGTCGAGACAGTGAATCACCTGACCCTTGCCGACGTGCGGGCGGATGGCCGACAGCTGATCGAACCGCGCGTCGAACGTGATCAGCCCAAACAGATCCTGAAAGAAGACCGCCGACATGCCGATGGTCCCGATGGCGCGCGCGATGGCGGCGGCGATCGGGACGCCATCGATGCCGCACCGGGTCGAGAGCGACGCGTCGGCCACCGCAATCACCGTCGCCGTGCTCGGCTGTTCGAAATCGCGGACGATCATCGGACTGAAGTTCGTCATCGACGACTGCGGCCAGTCGATCTTTTCCATGCGATCGCCCGGCTGCCATTCGCGCAGGCCCACCAGATCGAAGCCCGAGCCGTGAAACACGCTCCGGTGCTCGCCGATCGTGAATTCGCGCATGCGTCGGAGGATGAGCAGCTCGATTTCGGTCAGCTCCGAGAGATTGACGAAGGGCTCGACGTCGGTTTCGCGCGTTCTCACGGAATTGCGACGTTTTCAATGACGTCGGTGATGACGGTGTCGGTCGTAAGCCCGTGGCTGGCGGCGTGCGGCCCGAGCCAGATGCGGTGGCTGAGAATGTAGGGGGCGAGGTCCTGGATGTCCTCCG
>JBPYEE010000747.1:0-5128 GCA_051985095.1 Vicinamibacterales bacterium
CGGAGGACATCCAGGACCTCGCCCCCTACATTCTCAGCCACCGCATCTGGCTCGGGCCGCACGCCGCCAGCCACGGGCTTACGACCGACACCGTCATCACCGACGTCATTGAAAACGTCGCAATTCCATAACGCGACTGCCCTGCGAATCCAGTCGCGCCCGTGCGTATGGCCGCCATGTCGGCACATGCGGCCGTTGGAATCCGGGCGGTCGTCTTGACCCACGCACGATTTTGGCCCAGCCGAGGTGCGGAACGCCGATTGGCCGCCTGAACGACGATGAGCATCAAGAGGTGTCGGATGAGAACGAACGTAGGCCTTTTGGCGGAAGGCGCCGTCAGAAGTTCACTTCGGCGCAACGAGCGGCGCGCGATCGAAACATAGGCTGACCTTTACGAGGCCGATGCGAGACCCGGGTATCGAGCTGGCGGCCGGGTTCATTCATCTTCAGGTTTGTGGAACGCGGATCGTTCGCTAGTCTTGCGCAATGGTCGCTCGGCGGCGGCCTGTGCGGCCCGTGAATACCACGCGGCGGTGTGGCAAAGCGAGGCTGTGCCTGTTCCGAAGGTCTCGAAGCTGTTTCCGCCCGGACACGCAGGCCGGCTACGAGTTCATATACCCGGCCTCTCATCCAGCAGTCGAGTCGGGCTGTCACCCGGCAGGCGACCGACTGCGTGAGAAGCACAAATTCGCCGGTTTCTCCTGCGCGCCACCACGACGTCGGTCTGGTGGCCGCCCGCCAGTCGGCTCTGAGATTCCCTTGACACCCCTCGTCTTCGCGCCTACCGTTTACGCGCTGGGAGACCAACAACGGCTCGTCGGTGAGAATTCGATTGTGTGTCTGACCGCCGGGCGGTCGGCTGATCGGATGGGACTTAATCCGAAATTGCGCTGATTCTCTGAGAAGGAGTCCCGCGTGCCGTCAGGTCACGGTGGTGCACTTCATCAAACGGACCTGTGTCGACTCACGATCGTCGGGCGCACTCTTTCCGGCTTCCATGGCATCCTCGCCGCACCCTCGCGACTCAATCAAGACGCTGCACTCATAACGGTTCCGTGATTCGGGTGACCGTCGCCACAATTTGAGGAGGTTCGGTGATGAGTATTCATGGAGGATCCGGAGGATATCGCGATCGAAGCGTCGGTTCGGCGATGATGTTCTTGGTACTCATCGCCTTCGGACGATCGGTGCTCGCCGTCCAAGAACAAGAGGGGAGCATCATCGGCCAGGTAACAGATGAGAGCGGCGCCGTTCTGCCCGGTGCGACAGTTACCGCAACGAGTCCGTCGCTGCAGGTGGCGAACGTGTCCACGACCACCAACGAGCGTGGTGAATATCGGCTCTCTCCGCTGCCGATCGGAACCTACGCGGTGACCTACGAACTTCAGGGGTTCGGAGCGGTGCGGAGGACCGAGGTGCGCCTCACGGTGGGGTTCACTGCCAAGATCGACGTCCAGCTGAAAGTCGGACAGCTGCAGGAAGCGGTCACAGTCAGTGCGGTGAGTCCAATCGTCGACGCGACCTCAACTGCCACCCGCACGCAACTGACGCAGGAGAGTTTGCAGCTGGTCCCTTCGACGCGGAGCGGCCTCATCAGCCTGATGGCCATGGCTCCCGGTGTGAGGCCCAACCTGGAAGTGGGAGGAGACCAATTCAACGCCACAATTCAGTTTCGCGCCTTTGGTCAGCCCGGTGAGTCATGGCAAGCCGTCGAGGGCGTCGTCACGACCTCGCCGAATTCGGGCAACCAAGGGGGCAATTACTGGGACAGCAATGCGTTCGAGGAGGCCCGGATTCAGACGATGGGCAACAGCGCCGACATTCCGGTGCGCGGTGTTGGCATCAATGCCATCATCAGATCAGGCGGCAACGACTTTCATGGGAGCGCGTCGTATGCGGCGACAAGCCAGCACTTCGAGAACGACAACGTCGACGCCGCGCTCGCAGCCGATGGGATCACGTTGGGTAACCCCGTCAACAGCCGGTCCGACTTGGATGGCGATCTCGGGGGTCGGATCATTCGCGACAAACTGTGGTTCTACACCTCGGAGCGGTACCGGCAAGAAACCGACGGAACGCTGGGATGCCTACAGGACAACGGATCGCAGTGTGTGGGCAAAAACTCTCTCACGTATTCCACCGCGAAAGTCACCTATCAGTTCAATCAAAACAACAAGATTATTGCCTTTGAGCAATTCACCTATAAGTACACCATGAGCGGCGGGACCAGGCTCTCGTCCTACGACTCGCGCACGTCGTATACGATCCCGATATTCACAGACAAAGTCGAATGGCAACGCGTGAACCGAAACGTCGTGACATCCCTCCAGATCGGGTTGTTCGATTGGACACGCCAGACGACCGGTTACTATTCGACCGCTGTCGCGAAGAGCGATCAGGTCACCGGCGTGGTGACAGGAATCGCGACCGGCGCGTCGCTCGGTCCACAACCGGAGTACCGGATTCAGCCGAAGGGAAACCTGACGTGGTACAAACCGGACTGGTTTGGCGGAAATCACACCTTCAAAATGAGCGGCGGATACCAGTGGATCAGGACGGACGTTGGCTATCATTTCCTACCGCCCGACAATTATTCGTTGATCACCAGAAACGGCGCACCGTTCGAAGTTACCTTCTACAACTATCCATCGGCCGGCTCAATCCTACCGGTCGATAACGTTCGCTACCTCGATGCCTCAGCTGAGGACAGCTGGGTCATCGGCCGCCGCCTGACGCTCAACATGGGTGTGCGCTACGCCCACAATCCCGGTTTCATCCCCGCACAATGCAGCCCTGCGGCGGGAGGCCCGCTCGCCTCCGTTTTGACTGGCGCCTGCTACTCTGAGGTCGATTTCCCTACCTGGAATCCAGTTGTGCCTCGTCTCCACGCGGCGTATGACCTTACCGGTGACGGCAAAACGATTATCAACGGGGGCTGGGGACGCTACGCGCACATGCGGCAGACAGACGAGCTGACGATCGCGAACTGGAACCTGCCGTCCTCGTCTCTGTACCGATGGCATGACTTGAACGGCGACGGTCTCTATGAACCGGGAGAAGTCAATTTAAGCTTGAGCGGACCGGATTTCGTATCCACGTCGAACACCGGCACGTCGAGCACGCTGACCTACGGAGCGGCGAACCCTCACGAGCTGGAGCCCATGAATGACGAATTCTCGGTTCAGATTCAACGGGAGTTGGCGCCGAGCCTCGCAGTGCGGGTCTCCGGAGTGTACAGCCGCAACTGGAATAGTTATGTGCTTCAGAATGCCCTGCGGCCACCGAGCACCTACAACATCCCGATCGCATCTCCGATTCCACTCTTGACCGGAACCGGCACGACCGGTCAGACAATCACGTGGTATCAGTATCCAAGCTCGCTGAGCGGTTCAGCCTTCCAGCGCCCCGTGCTTGTCAACGACCCGGCGGCGAACTCGCATTTCGTCACCGTCGAGGCGTCGGTCGTCAAGCGCCTTTCCGGTCGGTGGCAATTCGACGCGTCGTTTTCCTTGACGCAGCGGCATGAGCCGATCCCGATCGACTCCGGCACAGCGCTGACGCTTTCCATCACGCCCGACAACCCGAACTCGTACATCAACGTCGCTGACTTCACCAAGGAATGGCTCGCGAGGGTGTCTGGTCTGTATCGTCTCCCCTTGGGTGTATCGGTGTCGGGCACTTTCGAGAGCCGCAGCGGGACACCCTATGCCCGGATGGCGAGCTTTACCGCCAACGGGACGATCCCCTCGATCACGTTGAATGTCGAGCCGTACGGCAGCGAGCGCCTGCCGGAGATCAACCTCGTCAACTTTCGGCTCGAGAAGAGCATTCCGTTGATTCAAAAAACGAAGTTGTCGGTGCGCGCCAATGTGTACAACGCCTTGAACGCGAATCCCGCAACGGCCGTGACGATGCTGTCGAGCGCCAGTTACGGGATTCCGACGGCGATCCTGCTGCCTCGAATTTTCGAATTGAGCGGGGTGTTGAGCTTCTGAATCGCCCCGACGCACGAGGATAAAACTGAGCGGGTCGCGCGACGTCCGTATCGCGCGACCCGGCTGGGTCACTCTTGAGAGCGGGTGGCAAGAGGACCGATGCGCTGCGTCTGATCGTCAAATTTCAGCCAGATAGACACGCGATCCTCTGTGCCGGTCGATCTCGTCGTGTGCCCCTTGCCGGTCAGATCGTCAATGTATTCGATCGAGCCCGGCGGCAGATCGACCTTGCCTTCCGCGACTTCAAGTTGCCCGCGGCCTGCAAGATTGATGATGTACTGCCGTTGCGGCCCGACGTGCCAGTCGGAGAACCGGCCGGGCGGCGTGACCCTGATTTCTGCGTTCGTTACTTTTTCCATCACAGATTTTGCGGTCAGCGGGATTTCTTCGACATGCGACAAACCGTCCGTGCCGGTGTAAATCCGTTTTATGACGGCCGGCGCACTGCCGCTCTGGGCGGCCATGACACTCCTGCCGGCACTCGCGTACCACCCGAGTGCCGATGCGACGATCAGACCTCCGCCGACCAACGAGCGAGTCGCGAACTTCATGGCAGCGCCCCCTTGTAACATGTGCGACGTGTCATCGGCGTCTCTCGACGGTCTGGCCCGGGGCTCGAATAAGAACCGAAGTTCCTGGTTCCCGATGGGACCCCGAAAAACCGTGATTCGTGTCCGAGTTTACACGACAGGACGGTCGGCGGTAGTGACTCGCGCCGAGGCTCGCGTCCGGTGCGTGGCCTGTCAGCGGAAGCCCGTCGGCGACAAACGCGTCCGGAACGGCCATGAACGCGACAACGTCGCCGTTGTCGGGTTCGCGACGAACATCTTGCGCGGCCTACGGATGGAATGGAGGAAAATCCTTCGGCTCACCGTGAAAACGCTCGAGTCGGGCGACCTGGACCACCCTGGACCTAATGTGTTGATCTGCATCGGGATGTAAGTCAATACTTCGCTCCTCCTAAAGCCATCGGGACAGCGCGGACAAACAATTACATCGCAGCGCGGCGAAATGGTGTGCTGCAACGCGCGCGACGGGGCGCACAATACCCAGAATCGTTTTGGTCGAAGTTTGGCAAAGGAGGTAGGGATGCGTCCTCGACTGACTCTTCTGCTCCTTTCGGTACTGGTCGG
>JBPYEE010000748.1:0-21616 GCA_051985095.1 Vicinamibacterales bacterium
ACCGGTCAGTTGCGAAGACGAGCCGTTCGCCGTCTGGCGACCAGGAGGGCTGCAGATCCGAGTAGCTGTCCGACGTCAGCTGACGGAGTTTGCCCGTCGCGACGTCCACGATGAAGAGGTCGGTAACGCCGCCCTTGAGCGCGCTGAACGCGATCTGGCGGCCGTCGGGGGACCAGGTCGGGCTGAAAATCTGATCGACCGAGGCCACCGGCAGTTCACGCCGCACGGTTCCTTCCACCATGTCGAAGACCGTCAGCGCCGCGCGGCCATCGCGCAGTGTCGCGAGGACGAACGAGCGTCCCGTGGCGTCCCACGCCCCTGCCGAGTCGATGAATTGAAGACTGTCGAAATGCGCGTCGGCCGCCGTGCTCAGCAGTTTCCGCTCGACGACTCCGGTCGAGGCATCGGCCACGAAGACGTCGACGGAATACCCGTCACGCTCGGACAGGAACACGATGCGTCGGCCGTCCGGACTGATCGCCGGCGCGACGTTCATGCGGCCCCCGTTCTGTTCGAATCCGATGACGCGGGTGGGCAGGACGACGTCGGGGGGCTTATCGGCCGCCCCGCTCGCCTTCTTGATGTACGTGTGCCATTCCTGCGAAAGGGTCGCCCCATCCTTGCCGGTCGCCTCTCGAAGCCGGCCTATTGCGCCGCCACCGGCGCGCGACTTCAAGGCCTTCAGGACCGTCGCCTCTCCGTACTCGTGCGCCAAGAACACCCAGACCGCCTGCCCATAGCGGTACGGGAAGAATTTCGGGTCGTCCAGCTGCGCGAGGGTGGGCAGCCGTCCGTTCTCAGCCGCGTCCCGGAGCCACATCTTCGTGTTGACGTCGAGTTCGCGGAGCGACAGATACTCGGCCATCCCTTCCGAGAACCACAGGGGCAGCATCGACAGCGTTCGCCCGCGTTCCCGCAGAATCTCGCGCTGGAACGCGTGAACGATCTCATGTCCCAGCACGTGATCGGTCTCGCCGAGGCCCGCCGAGAACGGTAAAACCACCCGTCCGGCGAGACCATCGGTAAAACCGCCGATGCCCTCGGGAATCGACTGCGGGATGACGGAGGTCTGCGCGAAGTGCGAATGGCTCGCATAGAGGATGATCGGCTGGCGCCGTTTGAACTTGTGGTCGAGCTCAGCCGAGAGGCGCGTGTACCACCGTTCCGCCAGCTTCGCGGCAATTCGGACTGCGTCGCCCTCGGACGCGTAGTAATACACGTCGAAATGCGGCGTCTCGAGGATTTGGAAGTCGAACCGATCGTACTGAACCTTGTTGCGGCCGAAGTACTGCGCGCCGGCGGGCGCCGATAGCGACAGCACGCCCAGCGCGACGAGGAAACGCCTCCAGGTCACGGATCCCTACCTTGTTCGTTAGTCGTTGGTCGTCCGTCGCCGCGTCGCCGACCTAACCGAGCGCCTGATCGAGATCGGCGATGAGATCCGCCGGGTCTTCGAGACCGACGGACAATCGCGCCATGCCGCGCGTGACCCCCGCGTCGCGCAGCTGCTCATCGGTATGACCCCACTGCGAGGTCAGGACCGGCAGGCTGATGAGGCTCTCGACGCCGCCCAGGCTGGCGGCGCGCTTGATCAATTTCAGTCGGTCGTACAAGCTCGCGGCCCGATCGTAGCGGCCGGCGAGATCGAGACAAACCATACCACCAAATCCAGTCATTTGTGCCATAGCAATTTCGTGGTCGGGATGACTCGACAGTCCCGGATAGTAGACGCCGCTGACGCGGGGGTCCTGGGCCAGGAAGTCGGCGACGGCGCGGGCGTTGTCATTGTGCCGCGCAATCCGCAGCGGCAGCGTCTTCAACCCCCGCCCGAGCGCGTACGCGGCGTACGGGTCCATCACGGTGCCCAGCTGGCGGCGCACCTTCGCAATCGGATCGACCATCTGCCGCGATCCGGCGACGCAGCCGCCGGTGACATCGCTGTGACCGTTGAGGTATTTGGTCACGCTCTGCATCGCGAGATCCACGCCGAGCGCGATCGGTTGCTGGTTGATGGGACTCGCGAACGTATTGTCGAGCACCGAGACGACCCGGCGTTCGCGGCACGCCTCGGCGATCCGTTTGATGTCGACGCAGCGCAGCGTCGGATTGATGGGCGACTCGAACCAGACGAGCCGTGTCCGATCCCCAAGGACATGTGCCGGGTTGCTGAGCGCGTCGAGCGACACGAAACGCGCCGCGACCCCAAATTTCGTGAGCACGTCTTCGAGGAGATGGAGGGTTCCGCCGTAAATCGCGGCGCTGCACACCACCTCGTCGCCGGCCTTGAGATACGCCAGCAGGATGCTGGTCGTTGCACCCTGCCCCGACGAAAACAGAAGCGCCGATTCCGCGCGGTCAAGCGCTGCCAGCTTTCGCTCGGCGGCAACGACCGTCGGGTTGTCGTACCGCGAATAGAGATATTTCGTCGATCGGCCGTGGTTGTAGTCGACGACCTCCTGCGCGTTGTCGAAGACGAAGGTCGTCGTCTCGTAGATGGGCGTGGTCAGGGGCGCCGCCGCGCCGCCGTCGGGCTCCCCTGTGTGAATCAGCTCGGTCGAAAACCCTCTCATAGGCGCTCCATCCGGCGCTCGATCGACGGCTGCCGATCGAGCGATGCGTGCCGCCGGGCGACCGATTCGCCACTCGCGCCGACGACGGGCTCGATGAACTGGTGGTAGGCGTCTTGATAGCCGCGGCCCATCGATTCGGCGAGCGGCTGCGCCCGATGCGACCGATCATCGTAACCGCCGGCAAAATCAAGCGGTCCAATCGGGTTGTGGTCCGGTTGGATCGTAAAGATCCGCACTCCCCCGGTCGTGGTCGTCGCGTCACGCACGACGGCCGCCTCGGTGGACTGCAGGAACTCGCCGAGCCGCCCGCGGAGGTCGACGCGCGTCTTGGCGAGCGCGTGCGGCCCCGGCGTCTGCGGCGTGGCGGCGGCCAGGACGATCTGTTCGACACCGAGATCGATCAACTCGTCCACGAGGCGGATCAACCCGCCAGGCCGATCGCACAGCCGGTGCGTTTCCCCCCGCCAGTAGCCGTCCGCCGCGAACGTCGCGTGATGCCAGTCGCTCGCGAGCGGCAGCGTTAACGCGGCCGCGATGGCATCGGCGAGATGCCCCCGTCCCACACCGGCGAGATCAACCACTTCGGCCCGGCGAGCCTCGGCCCGCTCGGAGGTCGAGCGGCGAATCAGATCCGCCCGGCGCGACTCCTCGACCAGGGCGAAAACCAGGTCGCGGTGCGCGTCGATGTCATGCGCCACGACGAGCAGCTCGCGAAATCCAGGTTGTCCGAGATTGTCGGTCACCATCTCGGTATACCGCCGGGCCAGGTCCGGGGGCGACGGGGGGGCCAGCTGCGCCGCGCCGCGAACGAGATCCCAGACCGCCCGCCACGTCTGGTCGACGGCCGGGCTCGAGGCGAGGGGCGCACGGAGCACGTACCACCACCAGGCGCCCCGCCGCCGGCGATCGCCGCTGCCGAGTCCATCGACCAGCGCGACTGCCGCCGCCAGGCCGAGGAACAGCAGCGCGAACCGGGGCAGCCACGTGGGCAGCGCGCCAGGCGCGAAGGCCGACTGGGCGAAGGCGACGTAGCCGTCCACCCAGCCTGGGGCACCGGCACCGCCGACCATCTTCAGCAGGAAATCGACGGGAAACACGATGAGGCCGAGCGCAATCGCCACGATCGGGGTCAGGACGCCGGCGACGGCAAGCCCCAGCAACCAGGCGACCGCCCGCGGGGCCAGGCGCCACTCGTACAGCTGCGCGACCGCGGGTGAGCGCCACAACCCCTTCTCGTCCCACAGCCGCTGCGACCCATCCACCGCGGCAAACAGCGCCCCCACGGCGCCGATGCCGCGCCCGGCGACCACATCGAGCTTGACGCCAGCCTCGTGCAGCGCCCGCAGGACCCCCGCGTGGTAAGCCCCGTCGGCGCCGGTGCCGGTGAGCACGAGCGCCGTGCGCAGCCGCGGGGAGTACGGTTCGGCGCCGCGATCGGTCATCCGACGTCTTCGTCGTGGATCGTGATCAGCTTGATGATGTCGAACGCGCGGCTGCCGCCGGGGGTAGTGACCCTGACCGAGTCGCCCTCCTCTCTGTTGAGGAACGCCCGGCCGAGCGGCGACGTCGTGGAGATGAGGCCCTTCGAGGCGTCTGCATCCTCGGGCATGACGAGCTGATAGATCTGTTTCTCGCCGGTGCTCTCGACGACGTGCACCGTCGAACCGAACCCGGCGCGGTCATGCGGAATCTTGTCGACGTTCATGAGGGCGATCTCGGACACACGCTTCTTCAGCATGCTGATCCGCGCTTCGACGAGGCGCTGCCGCTCCTTGGCCGCCGCATACTCGGCGTTCTCCCGCAGGTCACCGAGCTCGCGGGCGCGCTTAATCTCCTTCGGCAGCTCGAACTTCAGCTCGCGATCGAGCGCGGCGATTTCGTCCTCGAACTTTCTGATCAGCCGCTCTTTCATTGGGTTTTTCGACCAAAGGCGCATAGTACCATAGCCGCGTGGGCGTGCTACCCGGGACGAGGCCCGTCGTCGCGGCCATCACCAGCCGCCGTCATCGAATCGTCGCGCGGTATCGCGACGCCGCGCGTGGCACGTCGCCGGACGTGCTGCTGCTCGACGGCCCGCATCTGGTCGGCGAGGCGCTGAGCGCCGGGCTCCGCGTCCGCCATGTCGCTGTCCGCAGCGAGGCGGCCGACGAGCGTGCGCTCGCCGCGTTGCTCGATCGGTTGACGGATGAGCGCGTCGAGGTTACCCCGGTCGCCGCGCCGGTGATGGCGGCGATGAGTCCCGTGAAGTCCTCGAGCGCCATCGTCGCGCTGGCGGATCGACCGGCCCGAACATGCGGCGATGTGTATCGCGGACGGTTGCCCCTTGTCGCGCTCGCCGCCGACATCCAGGACCCCGGCAATCTGGGCGCCATCATTCGCGTCGCCGAAGCGGCGGGGGCGACGGGCCTCGTCGCAGCCGGCCGGGGTGCCAATCCGTTCGGGTGGAAGACGCTCCGGGGATCGATGGGCAGCGCCCTGCGGCTGCCGATTCTGTCGCAGCCCGAGGTACGCACGGCAATTCAATCGGCGCGCGCAGCCGGCTGCCGCATCGTCGCCACGATTCCGCGCGGCGGACGATCCCTCTACGAGGTCGACTACACGGGGCGTGTCGCGATCCTGATTGGCGGCGAAGGACCCGGACTGCCGGAAGACGAGGTGGCCGCCGCCGACGAGCGGGTGACGATTCCGATGCAGGCACCGGTCGAATCACTCAACGCCGCGGTCGCCGCAGCCCTCGTCCTCTACGAAGCCCACCGGCAACGCCGCCCGCATGGACTCGCTGTTTCCTGACGAGCAGTCGCGCGACGCCAAGGCCCAGACGCCGCTGGCCGAGCGGATGCGGCCGCGTACGTTCGACGAATTCGTCGGCCAGGAGGAGTTGCTGGCACCCGGCAGGCCGCTGCGCGAGGCGATCGAACGGGATCTGCTGCAGTCGATCATCCTCTGGGGGCCCCCGGGAAGCGGCAAGACGACGCTGGCCCGGATCATCGCCGACACGACCCACGCGCGCTTCGTGTCGTTCAGCGCCGTTCTCTCCGGCATCAAGGAGATCCGCGACGTCATGGCCGACGCCGTCCGGCTGCGGAAAACGGCGGGCCGCCGCACCATCGTTTTCATCGATGAGATTCACCGCTTCAACAAGGCGCAGCAGGACGCTTTTCTCCCGCGCGTCGAAGCGGGCGACATCGTCCTCATCGGCGCCACCACGGAGAACCCGTCCTTCGAGGTCAACGCCGCCCTGTTGTCGCGGTCGAAGGTCTTCGTCCTGCGCGGCCTGACGACGGACGAAGTGGAGATGATTTTGCGCCGGGCCCTGGCCGATCCGGAGCGGGGCCTCGGCCAGCAACGCGTCGATCTCGACCCGGGAGCGCTTCGGGCGATGGCGGTCTACGCCAACGGCGACGCTCGATCGGCGCTCAATCTGCTCGACCTGGCGGTCGCCTCCGCGCCCGCCGCCGCCGGCGGCGCTCGGCAGGTGCACCTGGCGCATGTCGAGCAGTCGATTCAGCGTCGGGCGCTCCTGTACGACCAGTCAGGCGAAGAACACTACAACCTGATTTCGGCGCTTCACAAATCGATGCGGAACAGCGATCCCGATGCGTCGGTGTACTGGCTGGCTCGCATGCTCGAGGCCGGCGAAGACCCGCTGTACATTGCCCGGCGCCTCGTGCGCTTCGCGTCCGAGGACATCGGCAATGCGGATCCTCAGGCGCTCACCGTCACGGTTGCCGCCAGGGACGCGGTCCATTTCATCGGCATGCCGGAAGGCAATACGGCGCTGGCACAGGCAGCCATTTACCTGGCGACGGCGCCGAAAAGTAATGCCGTTTACCGGGCCTACGCCGGCGCGGCCGACGATGCTCATCGCGACGTCGCCGAACCCGTCCCGCTGCACCTGCGCAATGCGCCGACGAAGCTGATGAAGGATCTCGAGTACGGCAAGGGGTACCGGTACGCGCACGACGAAGCGGACGCGGTCGCGGACATGGCGTGTCTGCCGCCGGCCCTCGAAGGGCGACGCTACTACACCCCGACTGACCGCGGCTTCGAGCAGGAGATCAAACGTCGGCTCGCAGCATGGGCCGAGCTCAAAAAGCAGCACCGCCGATGACGGTGTTCACGGGGTCGGGCGGCGGCCGAACAGCGACTTGGCCATCGTGAGGTGGACGCCCTTGGTCGCGTCAACGGCCTGCGTCACATGCAGGTCGCCCGCTAACGAGCACAGCATGTACGCCTCGTCACGCGACAATCCCTTCTCGGCCACCAGAAAATCGACCATCTCGCGGGTCGCCAGACGCGCTGCCACGTTCAGGTCCTCGTCGAGGCCCATCGAGATGTACTGGGTTGGCGTCTCGGCGCGGGGCCATTTCAGGCGACGCCCCTTGCGCACGTGCAGCTCGAACGTGCCGCGCAGCGACGTCTCGAGCGCGGTGCCGGTCACCTCTCCGTCGCCCTGCACGGCGTGACCGTCGCCGATCGAGAGCAGCGCGCCGGTCACATGCACCGGCAGATACAGGATCGAGCCGGCCACGAGATCCTTGTTGTCGAGATTTCCGCCGTGCCAGCCTGGCGGCCGGCTGGAAATCCGGCCAACGAGCGGTGGCGGCGCCACGCCGATCGACCCGAAAAACGGCGCGATTGGCAGCGTGATCCCCGGCGCGAACTGAACGGACGTCGCGCCGGCTGGCCATCGAATCAACTTCAACTGCGCGTAGGGGTAGTCGTCGGGCAGCACCCCGCCGCCGGGACTGAAGGCGTTGACGCCGAAGTTATGCAGGAACTCAATGGCGACAATCCGGACCTCGAGCGCGTCGCCTGGCGCGGCGCCCTCGACAAAGATCGGTCCGCTCAGGGGGTGCGCGCCCGGACCGCGCTCAGTCACCTGCCGTTCGACCGTCTTCAACGCCTCGGGAATCTCGGCCTCGGCGGCGCCCGCGAGACGCAGCCGCTCGAGGCCGCCGGCGATCATCGTCTCGACCCGCACACGATCGCCTGACGCGACGCGGATCGCCGGCGCGATCTTCGCGTCGTAGTACCCCCAGTGGACGTGCGCGGGAGTGAGGGGCAGATCGTAGGTTCGGGGCGGCTGCAGCGGCGGGGACAGCACGACCAGACCAGCGGCGGCAAGCGGCAAGCAGCGACCGACCATCGGGTCGCGATTCTAACATCGCGCGGTATACTGGCGGCTCGTCAGCCAGGGAGGCACATGTCACTACAGCTCACCGAACGGACCATCGGCGACGTCGTCATCATCGATCTGTCGGGCAAGATTACGCTCGGCGATGGCGGCGACGCGATGTTGAAAGACAAGGTCAGAAGCCTCGTCCACCAGGGACGCAAGAAGATGATTCTGAACCTGGGCGAGGTGTCCTACGTCGATTCGGCGGGGCTCGGCGAGCTGGTGCAGGCGTACGCCACCGTCAGCAAGAACGGCGGCGGGTTGAAGCTGTTGAACACGACGAAGCGGATTAAGGACCTGCTCTCGATCACCAAATTGCTGACGGTGTTCGAGACCTACGACAGCGAAGCGGAGGCTGTGACCAGCTTCTTCTCCGCGTCCGTCTAGTTCTGCTGCACGGCGACGACGGCCGGCAGCGGCGTAGGCGCCGGGGCCTGCTGCTCGTCGAGCGGCAGCTTGCGCAGCATCTCGGCGCGAATCGGCAGAATGAACGAGAACCGGTAATCGCCCTGCCTCCGGCCGATCGGGATTCCGACCAGGTCGCCGCGCTGGTCGAGGACACCGCCGCCGGACACGCCTGGATGGCCGTCGGTCAGGCAGGTCACGAGGCCGTTGCTGGTCCGCTGCCCCACATACCCCGTCGAGAGGATGATCCCCTTCGAGTAGTCATTGCCCAGCCGGAAAATCGGATCGGCAAAGTCGTACGCGAATGACGGGTCCGGGTGCAGCGGCGGCAGATCCAGGTCCTCCTTGGTTTTGATGATGGCCCAATCTCCGCTGTGCACTTCGACGTCGGCGTCGCCCGTGTCGACGACATGCGCGAGAATCTCTTTGCCGTTGTAGACGACCTTCACCGACGTGATCCGGCGCGACGACTGCCGCTCGTCTTCGTCGCGGAGCGCGACCACCGCATGCTTCACGGTGATGAAGTAGCCGTGGCCAAGATAGCCGGCGGTGCCGTAGTTGGTCTTGCCGAGCGTGTCGTACGAGTACAGTTCCACGAAACTCGATCGACGCTGACGGAGGAGCTGAACCGGCAGCAGACCCATCTCGCTTTCGAGCTCCTGCTTGATCTCGGTGACCATGCGTGCGCGTGACGTACTCGCTACGTCGTTGTTCTTCCCGCTGGTTGCCGTCGGCAAGACGGCGTCGACTCGGTGCGTGCTCAGACTGCCGCGCACTTCGGCGCGCAGCTCCTGCAGCTGTCGATCATAGGCGGCGCGCGTCGCCAGTTCGTGCCGATGGGCGTTCATCAGCCCCAGCGTAAAACAGGAGATCGCGGTGGCAATGAGCGACGCGGCGAAAACGAGGCGACGAGAGTTCATTCGAGACTCCAAGTTCGACAGCGCGGACCGCATAGTCCAGAGACCACAAATCCGGTGTTGCGATCCCGCCCGCGGCAGGAACGCTATTTCGCTTGCAAAGCGTTGAGCTAATTGCAGTTGGACGGATTAACGAGCTACGTAACTCTACCAACCCGCTCCCCGGGTGTCAAGCACAAGCCCGGCTGTTTTACGATTTCTTTTTGAACTTCGTGAGCGCCCAGCCGGCCACGAAGACCGCGACCCCGAGGGCGAAGCCGCGCGGGCTCGGTCCCATCGGCCCGGCCGTGAAGATATCGACGAGCAGCAGCCACATCCCCATCAGCTGTGCAAGACGACCGACGTAGTAGAGCGCCGTCATATACGGTCGAAGTTCTTTTCGATGTCGCGCCGAGTCAGGCGCAACATCACCGGCCGCCCGTGGGGGCAGACTGTCGAATAGGCGGTCGCGCGCAGCTCGTCGAGGATGTGCGCCATCTTTTCGTGGGTGAGCGGGTCGTTCGCTTTCACCGCCGCGTGACACGCCGTCGTGGCGGCGATGCGCTGCAGCGCCACCTGCAGCCCGGCGCCCCGGTCGAGGCTCTCGAGATCCTCGCCGAGCGCCCGGAGGGCGGTTGCGCAGTCTTCGGTTCCGAGCAGCGCCGGGACCGCCGACACTTTGAGCGACCGAGGGCCGAAGCTCTCGAGCTCGAACCCGAATCGCTGCAGTTCTGCCGCCCGGCCGACCAGGGCATCGTGGGCGGCGGGCGCCAGCTCCAGGACGATCGGAATCAGCAGTTGCTGCGACTCGAGGCGGCCGCTGGTCAGCCGCTCCATCACACGTTCGAACAGGATGCGTTCGTGCGCGACGTGTTGATCGATGATTGCGATGCCGTCGGCGTCCACCGCGACGATGAACGTATCGCGGAACTGGCCGAGAGCAATCATGGGCTTGACTGATTCGGGCGACGCGGCCAGAGGCGCTCGCGGCGAGGCGGATGGCTCTCGGGACAGCCCGGCGGAGGCGTCCCAGGCACCGGGGATCCAGCGGCTCGGAAAGGCGCCCGCCGCCGGCGCGCCCGGCAGCACCATCGCGATGGGTGCTCGACCACTGGCTTCGAACTCGGGCCGCAGCTCGAGGCGTGGCATCGCGCTCTGGCCGAGTGCCTCCATCAACGCCCGCCGGACGACCTCGTGAACGAGCGACTGGTCGCGAAATCGGACTTCCGCCTTGGTCGGATGCACATTCACATCGACCATTTCCGGATTCATCTCGAGGAAGAGATGTGCTTCCGGGCTGCGTTCCTTGATCGACGCCTGGCTGTAGGCATCGATGATGGCGTGCGCAATCGTTTTGTCCCTGACGATCCGACGATTGATGAAGAGGTGCTGGGGGCCGCGCGTCGGCCCCTGTTCGGCGAGGGCGGCGACGAAGCCGGTGAGCCGCAGGCCGCCGGCTTCCTTCCGCACCTCGATCAAATCGCTCCGATCACCGTACACCTGATAGAGGCGATCGCGATGCGACGAGGAGGGCGGCCACTGCGACACCGTGCGGGCGGCGCTCGTCAGCGTGAAGCCGACCTCCGGGTAGGCCAGCGCGAGCTGAGTCACGATTTTCGACACCTGCGCCGACTCGGCGGCATCGGATTTCAGGAACTTCTTCCGCGCTGGCAGGTTATAGAACAGATCCGCGACCTCGATCGCCGTCCCTTCCGGGGCGCCGACCTCATTGATCGACGCGCTCATTCCGCCCTGGACGCGGATCTCGGTTCCACTCTGATGGCCGCGCGCGCGCGTCCGCAGCACGAAACGCGACACCGATGCAATCGATGGCAATGCTTCGCCGCGAAAGCCCAGCGTCCGGATGGCGGTCAGGTCGTCAACGGACCGGATCTTGCTCGTCGCGTGGCGTTCGAGGGCGAGCCGCGCGTCTTCGGCGTCCATGCCTTCGCCGTCGTCTTCAACACGCACGTGCTTCTTGCCGCCGAGTTCGATGTGAATCGCGATCCGACGCGCGCCGGCGTCGATCGCGTTCTCCACGAGCTCTTTGACGACTGACGCCGGGCGTTCGACGACCTCACCGGCGGCAATCTGGTTGGCGAGGTCTTCCGACAGCCGCGTGATTCTGCCCAATCAATCTCCGACCTTGACCGCCAGCGCTGCCTGCGCGGCGGCGAGCCGCGCGACCGGGATCCGATACGGCGACGCGCTCACGTAATCGAGTCCCACCTGGTGGAAGAAGAACACCGAGGCCGCGTCGCCGCCGTGCTCCCCGCAGATCCCCAGTTTCAGGTCGGCGCGCGTTCGGCGGCCGCGTTCCACTCCGATCCGCACCAGATCGCCCACCCCCTCGGTATCGATCGTCGCAAAGGGATCCTTCTCGAGGATCTTCTTCTCCTGATAGACCCGCAGGAATTTGCCGACATCGTCGCGCGAAAAGCCGAACGTCAGCTGTGTCAGGTCGTTGGTTCCGAACGAGAAGAACTCCGCTTCCGCGGCGATCTCGTCGGCGCGAATCGCGCCGCGCGGCACCTCGATCATCGTCCCAACGAGGTATTTGACCTTGACGCCCTGCTCTCTCATCACATCGGCGGCGACTCGGTCGACGATCGCCTTCTGGTCCCGCAGTTCCTTCACGAGACCGACCAGCGGGATCATGATCTCGGGAACGACCTTGAGCCCTTCCTTCGCGCAGCGGCAGGCCACCTCCATGATCGCGCGCGTCTGCATCTCGGTGATTTCGGGATACGTGATGCCGAGCCGGACGCCGCGATGGCCGAGCATTGGATTGAACTCGTGCAGCTGCTCGACGCGCGTCAGGAGGCGCCGTTTCTCATCGAGATCCGGTCCCTTGGTGCCCCTCGCCTCCATCCGCGCGATGTCAACCATGAGCTCCTCGCGCTTGGGCAGGAACTCGTGCAACGGCGGATCGATCGTGCGAATGGTGACCGGCTGGCCATGCATCCCCTTGAAGACGCCGTAAAAGTCTTCGCGCTGCAGCGGCAGCAGTTCGCTGACCGCGCTTCGGCGATCCGATTCCTTCTCGGCGAGGATCATCCGCTGCACGATGGGAATGCGCCCTTCGCCGAAGAACATGTGCTCGGTGCGGCACAGCCCGATGCCGGCCGCCCCGAAGGCGTAGGCGAGCTCCGCCTGGTCCGGCTGGTCGGCGTTTGCGCGGACGCCGAGCCGCCGGAACTTGTCCGCCCATGTCAACAGCCGGTCGAAGCGCCGGTAAATGTCCGATTTCTTCGAATCGAGCGTCTTCCCGACGACCTGCAGGATCTCGCTCGGCTTCGACGCGACGCGTGCGATCTTCACTTCACCGGTCAACCCGTCGAAGGAGAGAGAATCGCCCTCCTTGATCGTCCGGCCGCCGATCTTCAGCGTTTTGGCCGATTCATGGATCTCCAGGCCGCCGGCACCGACCACTGACGGCTTGCCCATCTGCCGCCCGACGACCGCGGCATGCGACGTCATCCCGCCCGTCGCCGTCAGGATGCCCTGCGACACGAACATGCCATGGATGTCGTCGGGCACCGTCTCCCGGCGCACCAGGATGACCTGCTTCCCCTGTCTGGCCCACTCCACCGCATGGTCGGCGGTGAAGACCACCTGACCGCTCGCCGCGCCCGGCGAGGCCGGCAGGCCCCTGGTCGCCGTCGGAATCTTCTTCCACTCCTCGGGATCGAAGCCCGGCGACAGCAGCTGGGTGAGCGACTCCGGATCGACGAGCAGAACCGCCTCGCGGGGCGTGATCAGCTTCTCATCGACGAGATCGGTGGCGATGACGACGGCGGCATACCCGGTGCGTTTCCCGCTCCGCGTCTGCAGCATGAACAGCCGCTCATCCTGAATGGTGAACTCGAAGTCCTGTACGTCCTTGTAGTGCTTCTCGAGGCGCGTGGTGATCTCGCGCAGCTGCTTGTACGCCTTCGGCATCACCTGTTCGAGCTCACCAATCGGCTGCGGCGTCCGGATGCCGGCGACGACGTCCTCGCCCTGGGCGTTGATCAGGAACTCGCCGTAAAACTCCTTCTTGCCGGTCGCCGGGTTGCGCGTGAACCCGACGCCGGTCCCTGATCGATCGCCGGTGTTGCCGAAGACCATCATCTGCACGTTGACCGCCGTGCCGATGTGATCCGGAATGTCGTAGATGCGGCGGTACTCAATGGCCCGTGGATTCATCCACGAGCGAAACACGGCGTCGCGGGCCATCTTGAGCTGCTCGTGCGGATGCTGGGGGAACGGCCGATGCGTGCGGTCGCGGACGACCTGCTTGTACCGCTCGACGACGCGTCGCAGCCCGGCTTCATCGAGGTCGGTATCCTGCCGGGCGCCGACCGATTTCTTGATTGCCTCGAATTCGTGCTCGAACGCGTCCTTGGGGATCTCGAGGACGACGTTGCCGAACATCTGGATGAACCGCCGGTAGCTGTCGTACGCGAACCGGCCGTTGCGGGTGCGCGCCTTCAGCCCCTCGACCGCGTCGTCGTTGAGCCCGAGGTTGAGGATCGTGTCCATCATCCCCGGCATGGAGAACTTCGCGCCGGAGCGGACCGACACCAGCAGCGGATCGGACGACGAACCGAGCGTCGCACCGGCGGCCTTTTCGAGCTTTTTGAGGTTGTCGGCAATCGCCTTGTCGATCGCCGGCGGAATCTTGCCCTTCTGGTCGTAGTAAATCGTGCACACCTCGGTCGATATCGTGAAGCCCGGCGGCACCGGGAGGCCGGCATTGGTCATCTCGGCGAGGCCTGATCCTTTGCCGCCGAGGAGATCCTTCATGTGGCGGTTGCCGTCGGCTTTCCCGTTGCCGAAGAAATACACGGCCTGACGCGATTTGGGATTCGGGACGCGTGACGTCGTCGACTTCGTTTTCGCCATCAACTGCTCCGTCGATGATTAAGCTTGCCTGGAGTCCTCAGGGACGATTTCGGAAATGTCAGCCAGGGTCAGCAGGAGGTTCTGCAGCCGGCGAAGGAGGCGAAGCCGGTTCGTTCGCAGCGTTGGATTCGGGTCCATCACGAGCACGTCGTTGAAGAACCGATCCACGGCGGGCTTGAACCGCGCCGCCTCCGCGAAGGCTTCCCGATAGCCGTCGCCGGCCGCCACGGCGCCGTCGATGATGCCGCGCCGGTGTTCGATCTCGTCGAGCAACATGCGCTCGGCCGGCAGCGACACCTCGATCGGGACGCCGGCGGCTTCCGCCGATCGGAATTGCTCGTCAGGCAATTCCCTCGAGATGTTCTTGGCGCGCTTGAAGGCAATGGCAAGCTGCTGGAATTCAGGCGTGTCGGTGAACTCGGGCAGCACCTTGAGTTTCTTCAACTCGTCGCTCGGGCGGATGGCCGAGAACGGACGGCCCCGTGTGATCGCGCGGACGTTGCGCACATCGAAGCCTCTGCTCTCGAGCACGAACTCGAACCGCTCGACCAGGAACATGGTCAGCTGGGCCAGCAGGCCCTGATCCCATCGGGTCGCCGGGAAATGGCTCCGGGCGGCATCGATCAGCGGCTGAACCAACGGCGCGCGCACGCCGGACAAGGCCGGCAGATCGACCAGGGTTCGGAAGACCCCGTGCGCCGCCCGCCGAAGACCGTACGGGTCTCGGGACCCCCGGGGCCGTTCCCCGGCCGCGAAGAGTCCGACAATCGTGTCGAGCTTGTCTGCCAGCGACACCGCGGCCCAGCCGACGGCGGCCTTGCCGAGCTGGTGGCGGGTCGGCGGCGCGTCGGCTTCGACGCCGACGGGCATGTAGTGGTAGTAGACGGCCTTCCAGACCTCCTCCGGCAGTCCCTCCTGGCGCGCATAGATGCCGCCCATCGTGCCCTGCAGCTCGGTGAACTCCCGGACCATATCGGTCGTCAGATCGGCCTTCGCGATCCGCGCGGCCGCGCCCGCCCGCTTCGCGGCGGCGGCGTCGGCTCCAAGCGCCTCCCGTGCGATCCATTCCGCCAGCTGCTCGATGCGTTCGGCCTTCTCCTTGTAGCTGCCGAGCGCGGTGTGGAAGGCGAGCGTGGAGAGCCGATCGACTCGCGATTCGAGGGGCGTGCGGCGATCGGCCTCCCAGAAGAAGCGCGCGTCGCGCAGCCGCGCCGTGACCACGCGTTCGGCGTTCCGCGCGATGGTGCGCTCGTTGTCCGGCTCGGTGTTGATCACCGCCAGGAACGCGTTCCGCAGTTTGCCGTCGTCGCCCTCCACGGGAAAGTAGTGCTGGTGGTGGATGAGCGTGGTCGTCAGCACTTCGTCCGGCAGATCGAGAAACTCCGGGGCAAAGGTGCCACCGACAACCGACGGGTATTCGACCAGATCCGGAACCTCTTCGAGCAGCCCGGAATCGCTGTGCACGGCGCGCGCGACGCGGCCCTGCAACCGCTGCGCTTTGGCGTCGAGCTCGCGTGCGATCTTGTTGTGGCGCTCGCCGCGCTCGAGGATCACGAAGTTCTCGAGGAGCCGCGCGCGATACTCGTCGAAGGACCGCACCTTGATCGCACGGCCGGCGCGCCCGCTCGTCGTGAGGAACCGGTGGCCGTAGGTCATCGCGCCGGAGGTGACGTCCTGCACCTGACTGGTCTGCGCCGCCGGCGTGCGCGAGATGGTGAACGGGACGACGCGGCCGCCGTACAGAAACAGGATCCAACGAATCGGCCGCCCAAACAGCAGATCGCCACGTCCATCATCGAGCAGCGCATCCCATCGCATCGACTTGGGAAACGAGAGCGAGCGCAGTGTGCCCGCGAGCACGTCGGGCAGCGCGTCGACGGTGGCCTTGCCGCGCTGGCGCCGGCGATAGGCCAGATACTCGCCCTTCGCGGTCG
The DNA here is from genome assembly GCA_051985095.1 of Vicinamibacterales bacterium. Lineage (GTDB taxonomy): Bacteria > Acidobacteriota > Vicinamibacteria > Vicinamibacterales > CAVVIG01 > Gp6-AA45. The sequence continues at coordinate 15,872 of JBPYEE010000748.1, forward strand.
TGACGCGTTCCAGCGCGCCGATCTCGACACTGTGTTTGCCGGCAAAGCCGAGGGCGGCGGGGGTCGGCGTTCCGTCCGGTTTGAACGCCGCCGAGACGGGCGGGCCGTTCACCAGTTCCTCGAGATCGGTCTGACGCTCCGGCACCCGAACGATGCGGACGGTCAGACGCCGGGGGGTGCTGAACGTCTCGGCCGGTGATTCGGGGGACAGGCGATGTTCGCGCAACTGGGACGCGAGGATTTCGCCGACGGCATTGGTCAGCGGCGGCAACCAGCTCGCCGGCAGCTCCTCGGTGCCGATCTCGAGCAGCAGCTCCCTATCCATTGGATCGGTCCGCGCTTCCCACCACCGCCTGACCGGCGCCTTCTTCGACGTACGCCTTCGCGATGGCGACCGCCAGCTGGCGGACGCGCAGAATGTAGGTCGTTCGTTCGGTGACGCCGATGCTGTTGCTCGAATCGAGGATGTTGAACAGGTGCGAACACTTGAGGGTGTGCTCGAGCGCCGGCCAGATCAACCCTGCTTTGACGAGCGCCGCGGCGAGCTGGTAGTTCCGCTCGAACAGGTCGCGATGGAAGGTGCTGAACTCGACGCCGCCGAGGTCGACCTGGCCGAACACGTACTTCGATTGCTCGACTTCTTCGCGCAGCCGGACGTCGCGGTACTTCACGCCGGGCGCCCAGTCCAGGTCGTACACGCTGTCGACGCGCTGCAGCACCATCGCAATCCGCTCGAGACCGTAGGTGAGCTCCGCCGAAATCGGTCCGAGCTCCAGCCCGCCGGCCTGCTGGAAGTACGTGAACTGCGAGATCTCCATGCCGTCGAACATCACCTGCCACCCGATCCCCCACGCGGCCAGCGTTGGCGACTCCCAGTTGTCCTCCTCGAACCGGATGTCGTGCTGCCGCGGGTTGATGCCGCAGAACTCGAGACTCTCGAGATAGATCTGCTGCACCTCGTCGGGGGCCGGCTTCAGAATCACCTGGAACTGGTGATGCTTGAACAGCCGGTTCGGATTCTCGCCGAACCGTCCGTCGGCTGGACGCCGGGAGGGCTGGACGTAGGCCACGTTCCAGTGCGCGGGTCCGAGGACGCGCAGAAACGTCTCCGGATGCATCGTGCCCGCCCCGACCTCGACGTCGAGCGGCTGCTGCAGCGCGCAGCCCCGCGACGTCCAGAATTCCGACATGTTCAGGATGAGCGACTGAAACGTCATCGCCGCAGCTCGCGCAACACGCGCACCGATTTGAGATCCTTTTCCAGGTGCATGGCGATGAGCGCCCGGTGCGCCGCTTCCAGCTCCCGCAGGGCATGCCGCGGCGTCTCCATCGCGCCGAGCGCGAACGGACTCGAGGCGCGGGCGCGTTCGAGGAAGCGGCGCGCGTCGGCCGACAGCCGCGCGCTCGGTTCGTACACCCCCTGCAGGCGCAGCAGCCAGAATTCGAAATAGCGCGCCAGCGGATCGATCGGGACGCCCGCCGCCATCGCGTCCAGCGTCGAGACGCCCAGACGAAACAGCGCCTCGTTGGGATCGGCCTCCGGCGCCCACTCATCGATCAGCTCGGCGAAATAGCCGACGTGGCCCAGGGCGTCGGCGTCGGCAGCCAGGAGCGGCGACCGAATCGGCTCCACGTAGTCGAGTCGCACCAGATCGCGCGTCTCCCATTCAACGTACCCGACTCGGCCGAGCGTCAACGGCTCGAGCGCGCCGCCGAACCGCCGCCGGCTCTGGCGGGCGTTGCGGGCGACGCCACGTTTCTTGCCGCGATCGCAGGTCAGGAACACCACAATCCGATCCGACTCGCCCAGTTTGTACGTCCTGAGGATCAACGCGTCAGTGGTGTGAAGGCGCATTCAGAGGCGGGTTATGACTGTACTACACGCCCCGGCGCGTCCCAAGACCGGCTGGCCCGGCCGGCGCGGCGTCACAGGCCGAGATCCGTCAACACCCGGTCGTCCTCGCGCCATTCGGTCTTCACCCGGACGTGCAGGTCGAGAAACACGCGCGTGCCGAAAAAGTGCTCGAGATCCTCGCGCGCAGCGCTGCCAATTCGCTTGATCATCTCGCCGCCGCGGCCGATGACGATCGGCTTCTGGGAATCGCGCTCGACCACGATCGTGCAGTACAGCTTCAGAATGCCCGCATCGCCTGCCGGCTCCTCGAAGCGATCCACGAGCACGGCGCTCGAAAACGGAATCTCGTCGCGCGTCAGCTGCAGCAGCTTCTCGCGCACGATTTCGCCGGCGAAAAACCGCTCCGGCTGATCGGTCAGGTAATCAACCGGATAGAGCGGCGTCCCCTCCGGCAATCGCTCGACAATCGCGCGCTCGAGGCGATCGACGTTGTCCCCGGTCGCGGCCGACACCGGCACGATTTCTGCGAAGTCTGCGCGCCGCCGATAGTCGTCGATGAGGGGCAGGAGCCGCACTTTCCGCATGAGATCGATCTTGTTGAGGATCAGGAACACCCGGTGCGGGGCCTCCCTGACCAGATCGAGGACGAAGGCCTGCCCTCTGCCGACGGGTTCGGACGCGTCGACGACGAGGCCCACCAGATCGACGGTGCGCAGCGTCTCCAGCGCCGTGTCGACCATCCGGACGTTCATCCGATGCAGCGGTCGATGAATGCCTGGCGTGTCGACGAAGACGACCTGCGCGTCGGGGTAGTTCTTGACGCCGAGGATGCGGTTGCGCGTCGTCTGCGGTTTGTCCGAGACGATTGCGAGCTTCGTGCCCACGAGGCGATTGAGCAGGGTCGATTTGCCCGCGTTCGGACGGCCGATCAACGACACAAAGCCGCTCTTCACACGTTCGAGGAGGTCCCCGCGGCGCCGGCGTTGTTGCTGGTCGTCGCCAGCTGCCTCGAAATCCGGACCTTGGTGATTCGCCGCCGCTCGGCGTCGAGAATCTCCACCGACAGCCCGTCGAGGTCGAAGCGCTCGCCGACCGCCGGCACCCGACCGATGTGCGACAGGAGATAGCCGCCGACGGTCTCGAACCCTTCCCGTTCGATCGCCACGTTCAGCCGCTCGGCGACCGCGTCGACGTTGACCTTGCCGCTGAACACGAAGCGCCCGTTGCCTTCGTCGACAATCGGCTCGGACTCGACGTCGTATTCGTCGCGGATCTCGCCGACGATCTCTTCGAGGAGATCCTCGATCGTCACCAGCCCCGCCGTGCCGCCGTACTCGTCGACCACGATCGCGCACTGCGTCTGGTTCCGCTGGAATTGTTTGAGCAGCTCCGGCACGCGCTTGGTCTCCGGCACGACGGCCGCCGTGCGGATCAGCGGCCGAATCGGCGAGGTGTCCTGCGCGCCGGGGCCGAGCGCGAAAATGTCCTTGATGAAAACGAAGCCGGCGATGTTGTCGAGGCTTTCCTTGTAGACGGGAAACCGCGAGTACTCCTGCTCGCGAAACAGCGCACGCAGGTCGCCGATACTCGCCTCTTCGCTGACGGCGACGATGTCGGGGCGGGGCGTCATCACCTCGCGCACCAGCGTGTCGCCGAAGTCTACGATGCTCTGGAGCAGGCGGCGCTCCTCTCCCTCGATCAACCCCTCCTGCTCCGCCGTCCCGATGTAGGCTTTCGCCGCCTGATTGGCTTCCTCGGCGGCGTCGTCGGTCGCGGCCGCTGCGGGCGCTCGCTTCGCCGTCGAGACCGAACGGGCGATCCACCGCGTCACCGGACCGAGAGCGCGCGCGATCGGGGCGAAGGTCGGGAGCCGCAATTCAAGCGCGCGCTCGGGGTCCCTTCCGACGAGCAGCAACGGCAGCAGCAGCTCGAAGATCACCACGAAGCCGGCGATGGCCAGGATGACGAAGGTGACCGTATGCGCGCCGTCGACGCCGACCGAGCGGGCCAGCAGCGCCGTCGCCGAGCCGGTCACGAGGCCGAGCAGGAGGCGGACGGGAATGAAGAGCAGCAGCGGGTCGTCGAGATAGCCGCCGAGCGCGCCCGGGCGGCTGCTGCGCTCGGCCGTCAGGCGCAGCGACAGCCGCATCAGCGCACCGAACGCCGCTTCAACAGCGCCGAGGTACACCCCGGCGCAGCCGAGGAGAAATATCGCGAGCGGGATCACGAGCGTTCGATCAAGCCTCCCGACAGGCCGCCCTTGCGTCGCAGCCGTCGTTCGACGCGCGCCATCTCCCCTGCGTCATGATCATGATCGTACCCGAGAAGATGAAGCAGTCCGTGCAACGAGAGCACCCGAAGCTCGACCGTAGCCGCATGCCCCGCGGCGCGGGCCTGCCGGCGGGCCACGCCGCGGGCGATCACGATATCACCAAGACAGCGGTGCGCCCGCCCCGGTGGCGGATCAGCTGGAAACGACAGCACGTCCGTGACGGCGTCTTTTCCGCGGAATTCGCGGTTGAGCGTCCGCATGTGCCGGTCCGAGACGAGGGCGATCGACAGGTCACCGGCGGCGCGCACCGGCGCGATCCGCCTCAGCCAGGCGGACAGCCCCGGCACCCGCAGCGGCCGGCCGCGCGCGTCGCTGATGCTGACGCGCAACTTACCCATGGGACCGGGCGGTCCCCGACCCGTTGGAGAACTGCTCGTACGCCCTGACGATGTGCTGGACGAGCTTGTGTCGCACGACGTCGCGTTCGTCGAAGTAAATGAACGCGATGCCTTCGATCGCGTTGACGACCTTCATCGCCTCGACGAGACCCGAGATACGGCCAATCGGCAAATCGATCTGCGTCACATCGCCGGTGATCACGGCCTTGCTGCCGAAGCCGAGCCGCGTCAGGAACATCTTCATCTGTTCGCTGGTCGTATTCTGCGCCTCGTCGAGGATCACGAAGGAATCATTCAGCGTCCGCCCGCGCATGAACGCGATGGGCGCGATCTCGATCGTGCCGCGTTCGAGGTAACGGGCGACGCGTTCGACGTCGAGCATGTCGTACAGCGCGTCGTAGAGCGGACGCAGATACGGGTTGACTTTCTCCTGCAGGTCCCCGGGCAGGAATCCGAGCTTCTCCCCGGCTTCGACCGCCGGCCGCGCGAGGATAATCCGGCTCACCTTCTTGGCGACCAGATACGCGACCGCCTGCGCCATGGCGAGATAGGTCTTGCCGGTACCGGCGGGGCCAATGCCGAACACGATGTCGTTCTGGTCAATGGCGTCCAGATACCGCCGCTGGTTGACCGACTTCGGCGCGACGCGCCGCTTCCCGGCGGGCGTCAAACTCCCCCGCAGGAAGTGATCGCGCAGATCGACGCTCTCGTCCTGGGCGATCAGATCGGATGCGGTCCGGACGTCGCTGTTCGAGAGCTTGTAGCCGTCCTGCATCAGCGACGCGAGCTGACCGACGACGCGGTCGACTTTGTCGAGATCGAGCGTGTCGCCATCGACCAGCAGATCGTGGCCCTGCGTGCGGATGCGAACGTGGAAGAGCGATTCGAGGTGTTTGAGGTTCTCGTCGTAGGAGCCGAACAGGGTCTCGATCCCCTCTTGGGGGACGGTGATGCGCCTCATATCTTCAGGTGAAGCTCCTTCAACTGCTTCGCATCGACCGGCGACGGCGCGCCGGACATCAAGTCGACCGCGTCGTCGGTCAGCTCGCGTCGCTGATGCAGGACGGCTACAAGCTCTCGAACAGCGACGTCCGGACCGCATCCGATCTGATTGCCCAGGACGAGAGCGTCGATCTGCGCGATCACTTCCTGCGGGGGAGTTTGACGCCCGCCGGGAAGCGGCGCGTCGCGCCGAAGTCGGTCAACCAGCGGCGGTATCT
>JBPYEE010000749.1:0-13141 GCA_051985095.1 Vicinamibacterales bacterium
AAGCCCGACGCGGGCGGCGGCCTCTACGCGCTCGATCTGAAAACCGGCGAGATCGCGTGGAAGACGCCGCATCCCGGCTGCAACAAGGCGCCAGGATGCAGCCCGGCGCAATCGGCCGCGACGACGACGATTCCCGGCGTCGTGTTTTCAGGCGGGCTCGACGGCCACTTGCGAGCGTATGACGCCGAGAAGGGCGCGATCGTCTGGGACGTCGACACAGAGCACAAGTTCGCCACGGTCAACGGCGTCGAAGCCAACGGCGGCTCGCTCGACGGGTCTGGCGCAGTCGTTGTCGACGGGATGGTCTACGTAAATTCCGGCTACATCTTCACCGGACACACGCCTGGGAACGTGCTACTCGCATTTTCTGCCAGTCAGTGACCGTGTGTTGTGCGACGGTCCGCGGAGCTGTCTCCGGGACAATCTGCACTTTCGCGCGCGAATTCTCGCCATGTACGGTGAGGCGCTGTTCATGGGCTGTGGTCCGCAAATATTCCGTTCGGGCCGTCTCGCGGTTATTTGAACCGATTCGTCAAGGTTTCCCTCGACACCAGCGAGGCCAGACTGTGGGTCACAGCCAGGATCGTTCGAAGCAGATTGCGCGCAAGGCCGAATCGTCACGTGACAGATCGTATGCGGACCGACGTTCTCTATCGATGCACCGGCGGCAAGGGGCGACGACAAGTGGTCGAAAGAGTCCCTACGTTCTGCAAACCGACAGCTTACGTTTGATGTAATGGCGGCTTTTTCATGATTCGTCGCTCGTTTTGTGAGGGCCGAGTCCGGCGGCCGTCTTGGCGGGCAGCGCGAAATAGACCGCCAGAATGAAGCTCAGAATCAGGCTTGTCGTGACACTGATAAGACCCACCACGAAGGTGACAACGTAGTACAAAGGACCGAACCTGTAGCTGTCGGTGATCTGCCGAACCGCCTCGGTGTCATGATTGGCTCGGAGCAGACGTCCCTCATTCGATGCGGATCTCCACAACAAGTTGAAGCTCAACGCGATGACGATAAATGTGCCGTTGTACACCATTGCAGCAGTGGCCTGACCGGGACGGCCGAGATACTCCGCAACCAGGGCCGTCGGAAACGGGACGAGCACGACGCCAAGCAGGAGCACTCCATTGCTGAATAACAGACGGTCGTCCCAGCGTCCGATGTGCATGAACAGACGATGGTGATTGACCCACATGATCAAAATCGTCGCATAGCTGGTGAGAAAAGCGAGATACGTCGGCCATTCCTTCGCCAGGGCTTCTGCCAGACTCCGTCCTGGCGGCAGATCGTGGGGCACTTTGATGTCGAGGACGAGGAGGGTCATGGCTATGGCAAACACGCCATCGCTGAACGCCTCGACTCGTCCCGTTTCCTCAGCCACCATACGTGGTGCGATCGTAATCGGGTGACGGTGCGTTTGTCGCCACCCAGACGGGTGGCCGGAGCCTCAGGCCGTACATCAAAATCAAGATCCAGATGCGGGCCTGGTCCGTGCTGGCTCGCGCGAATGTCAACCCGCTACGCACCGATCGGAGATTACGGCATCATCGGTAATCTGTACACCATCGCGCTTGTCGGACACGAACGGATCGATCGATTTTCAGTGCCTGCCTCATTTCATTTCGCCGACGGGCCGCCGTTGGAACATTACGCGCTTGGTCCCCCGGGATCAATCGTGCCGGAGCGCGGCGGCAGGATCGAGGTTTGCGGCGCGGAGGGCCGGCACAAGGGTCGAGATGAGCGCGACGCTGGCGAGCACCGCGGAGATCGCCACCAGCGTTCCCGGGTCACGTGGACTGGTTCCAGCGAGCATTGATCGGACAAATTGCCCAACCCCGGCGGCTGCCGCGATGCCGAACGTCATGCCGACGACCAGCGCTGGCAAAATCTGTCGCACGAACATCCAACTGACGTTGGATGTTCGTGCGCCAAGCGCCAGGCGAATGCCGATCTCTTTCGTGCGCTGTGTCACCGCGTACGCGGTCACCGCGTGCAATCCGACGGCCGCGAGCAACAAGGCGATCGCCGCGAATGTCGAAAACATCGTCGCGAAGGCCTCGTTGGCGAATCGAGTTCCTGCAACGAATTGGTCAAGCGTGGTCACGCTCTCCAGCGGAAGTTCGGCATCGACTTCAGCAAGCGCGCTGCGCAGTGTTCCCGCGATCGAGACGCCCGTCCGTGCTGAGCGCGCGATCAATATCATCGACGGCGCCGGATTCGAGCGGTAGGGAACATAGACGACCGGGTCAAAATCCTGTGCGTAGTGTTGGCGGACCATGGGCGACACGCCGACGATCGTCAGCCACGCCTGGCTCGGGTTTGGTACACGGGGATTGATTAACCGGATGCGTCGGCCCAAAGGATTCGTGTCGTGCAGGTACATCGAGACGAATCGCTCATTCACGATCACGCTTTCGTGGCCGGGGCTGCCATCGTCGTGGGTGAATCGGCGACCTTGCTGAAGCTTCAGCCGTAGCGCGTCGAAGTAGCCGGAACCGACCATGACATACGACGCTGTCATCGGAGCCGTCATTCGGTCCCCGGAATCCTCGGACTGCACCAACCAGCGAGGCGCGTCGTAGAACGGGGACGTCGATGCGAACGCTGCCGCGTGGACATCGGGCGAGGCGGCGAGGCGATCTTCGAGAGCTCGATACACGAGCAGTTTCTGCTCCGGCGTCCCGTAGCGCTGCGGCGGAAGGTCGATGTTGGCCAGAACGACACCGGACGTATCGACGAGAGAATCGGCACGATACACCGCTGCGAGCGTTTTGCCGAGCAAACCGGCCCCGGCCAGCAGTGCGAGCGTCAGCGTGAACTCAACCACCAATAGCGCGTTCGTCCAAAGGCGCGGCTGTTCGGCGGCTGTCGGCCGCGACGTCACGATGGCCGGACCAACGCCAAACAGGATCGTGCACGCGACGATGACTGCGAACAAGTACCCAAACACGTCGCGGTGAATCGCGAAGTTGTACCAGTACGGCCAATTCGTGACGGGCAGGGCACCCACCCATAGGCGGAGGCCCATCAGGCCGAGCAGCAGTCCCAGTGCGCCGGCGGCGACGGCCAACAGCGAATGCTCGACGAGCAGCTGGCGAATCAGTTGCCAGCGTGTCGCGCCGATCGATCGGCGGATGGCGAGTTCGTGCGCACGTCGCGCACCGCGCGCCAACAACAGGTTGGCGACGTTGGCGCAGCCGATGATCAATACGAACGACACCGCCAGCATCATCGCGTTCCATGGGTTCGCGATCGCAAACTCGTCGGCGTAGTGCGCCATCGCGGTTCGCGTGTCGCGGTTCGTGAGCGGGTACGCGTGCGACAGGGCGTCGCCGATGGCGGCCAGGTCGGCCCGTGCCTGTTCAATCGTGGCGCCGTCTCGTAAACGGCCCACGACCTGCAATGTGCGCGTATCGCGGCTTTCGCTTAGCAGGTCCGGGCCCGTCGCCAGAGGCATCCAGAGGTCGTGGATGAGCGGAAAACGGAAGCCCGGCCGCATGACACCGACGACCGTCACGTCGACGCCGTTCGCTCGAATCGTCTTGCCAACGATCGCGGGATCGGCGCCATAGCGCGAGGTCCAGAGACCGCCGCCGAGAATCGCGACTGGAGCTGCGCCTGTTCGATCGTCAACTTGCGAGAAGTCGCGCCCGAGGACCGGCTGCTCTCCGAGCAGCCGAAACGTGTCCGCGGAGATATAGGCACTCGTGGCGCGTTCCGGCGTGAGGCCGCGGTCGGTCAGATTAATGCCGGCACCGCGATACGCGACCATCTGAGCGATCGTGCGTGTCTGGGACCGCCAGTCCTGAAAATCGGCGTATGACACGCCGAGCGGATGTCCCGCTCGATCTGTACTCGCCAGCACGACCGCCCGGTCTTCATTGGGGATCCGTGGCCGTCCGCCCATCCCATCGACGATCGTGAACATCGCGACGTTGGCCCCGATTGCGAGCGCCATGGCCCACACGACGAGCAGCGTGAACCCGCGTTCACGATTGAACAGACGAACGGCGTACCGCAGATCGCTCAGTGTGCCGTGTACGAGTGGCTGTCGCTCTTGGCTTGGGCGTTCGGATGGAACGTCCTCGTCGACACTCGATGTGCCATTCAGATCTAGGGTTACAGCGCGATCCTCGGTCCCTTGTCCGATCGGGCCGGAAAGTCTCCATCGCCGCCGACTGAACCGGCCGATCGTCAGTTCGAGTGCGCCGACGGGAATGAGGAGCAGCACTGGCGGGATGCGGAGACATCCATACGTGAACGCGAAGGCTCCGACGGCATAGAGCGGCCATCGGGTCTTGAGCTTCGCGTGGCCGGGTTGATAAGGTCTCGTGAACGGCAGAAAATCAATCGTGAGCACGACAGCGTCAGCGAGGCCCACGATCAACAACGCAGTTCGAGCCGCATGTGCCCAGCCGCCGGCGACAAAGGCGATCGCACTGAGTGCGGGCGCGACCAGAGCGACTAGGGCAGCGCGCACGCCGCGCGCGTATGAATCGAAGCGGGCCGGCGCGTTGACCTGAAAGGACCATGCGGATGACAACTCGCTCGGCACAAAGAATGCCGCACGGATGCCGATGATGACCCAAAAGGCCAGCATGAGTGGTGCTTCCAGGAGGGTCGCGGATGATCCGCTACCCTGGCGCGTGCGGGCGATCGCGATCAAGGCGACGGCGATGCCAGCATTCATAGCAATCGGTGTCTGTTGCGCCCGGTTTCTGCGAATCGTGAGCAAGACGAAGTCCGACACCGCGTGGGCAAAGCGATCTCCCCGACACAACGCCCAGGCGATCGTTCGACTGATCGTGGCTCTACCGACTGCACCCACCATCGCGACGGGTGTCAGTGCTCGTCGCATTTGCAGATGGAATGTCAGTACAGATGCCGCGAATGCTCCACACATCGCAGCGCAGAGCAGCAACCAGGCGTTTTGGCTGATCGCGATCACTTCAGCCCACTGTCCTCGCGACGAGTGTCGAAGGACTTCAAACCACGCGACGAACCATGTGATCGGCGGGGTTGTCAGTTGCGCGACCGCGAGACGTCCTTGGGTGTGAGGCGCGGCAAACGCGGTGACGACCAGCTCGAGGATCGCGGCGACGAGGAAAAGCTGAAACGCGGATCCCAGTAGTGCGGCGAACTGTGCGCCGCCAAACATCACCACTACGGCTCGCGTGATTACGACGATGCAGAACGCGACGATCGCTGCGCTCGTAGTCACGATGAGACACGCGGGGAAGTTCACGAGGAACTCGTGCAATCCGGCGCGATCTGCACTTCCAAGGGCGAAGAAGAAGGAGTTGAGGAGACCAATTCCCAGCGACGCACCGATCAGGAATGTGCCGATAGCAGAGAGCTTCGCGATGATGATCGTCGACGGCCGAATGGGGAGCGGGCCAAGGATCATCGCGTCGCGCCGATCGAACGTCAACCCGTCCCACGCATACGTGGCCACCAAGCCGACGGTAATCATGGAATACGCAGTCAGGCGTCCGACGGCCGCTTCGATCGCATCGTTGAGCGCCAACGCCCGCACGGCATTCAGGCGGATGATCACGGCCGCCGGCACCTGCATCCAGCCGCTGTAGGTGATCGGCTGGTATTGGCCGAACCCTTTTGGGGAGAGAAGCAGGCATGGAGTAATGACAAATGCCAGGATCCCAGCAATTGCTTGGCGGAGCTGAATGTCCGATGTGACGGTCTCGCTCGTAAAGAGCTGTGCGAAAAATGTGCGAAACAGCGTCTTCACGATTGCATCGCCTCCATGAGCCCGCGGCCGGTGACATCGTCTTCGCGCACAAGACTGGCGACAACGGCGCCAAGCGGAGGAAGGTGCAATGTGTCGCGAAGTCGCGACACCGAGTCGTGACCGACGACCGCGCCATCTTTCGGGATCACGACACGAGAGGAGACCTGTTCAACGACCTCCAAGACATGCGAACTGAAGACGACGATTGTTCCGTCGTCCGCGAGTGCCTTCACGAACGCTTTCAGAATTCTAGCGGCGCTGACGTCCAGCCCGGAAAACGGTTCATCGAGCACGACCAGTTGCGGATTGTGCAACACCGCGGCGGAGATCAGGATCTTTTGGCGCATGCCTTTGGATTACGACGAAAGGGTCTGATCGCGGTCATCGTAAATGTCAATGAGGCGCAGGAAGCCTCCGGTCTTCGTCTTCATCGTGTTTTCCTCGATATTACGAAGGCGCCCAACGAGCTGCAGGTACTCGGACCGGTGAGGTAGGCATACAAGCGAGGTTCTTCTGGGACGTAGCCGATCATCGCTTTGTACGTCGGCAGGTCGGCGAAGATATTGATTCCGTTACGGGTCGCGTCGCCCATCGACGGGTGCAGCAGGCCCGTCAGGATCTTGACCGTCGTGCTTTTACCGCTGCCGTTGGGGCCGAGCAGTCCTAAGACTTCGCCCGGTCGAGCCTCGAACGACAAGTCGCGGACGGCGGTCAATGCCCCGTATTGCCTCGTCGGACCAGCGGCGACAAGCATGCGGTATTAGACACCGCGAAGTGTCCCCTGGCAGGATCAACAAGGTCTGCGCGGCTAGTTTTGCCTCTCTGTGGTTCGTTTGAGCGGGAACGGCAATCTCACCACACGGCGTTGCGCGGAATCGAAGCCGCCCACAAAGCCGAACAATAACAGCGACGCGAACACCGCGAGCGCACCCAGTAGGAACTATCACAAGTTGCGAAGATAGCCTCGCCCGGATCACTGACCGCGCGTGAGCGCAGATCCGGCTGACGCGAGGATCCGCAGCGACCGTACGCGCGCCGCGTGGTCGTAAATGTGCGACGTGGCGATAAGCTCGTCAGCGTTGGTCGCATCGACGAACTTCTGGAGTCCCTCGGCGATAGTTGCTTCGGCGCCGACGAACGCGATCAGTTGCATCTGCTCGAGTGGGACTGCTCCGAACGGCACGACGTCCTTCTCGTACGCCCTGTTCGGCGGCGGCAGCTGAGCTGGCATGCCCCGGCGCAGGCTCGCGAACGATTCGCGCCCCGACGTGGCGAGCAAGCGCGCCTCGGCCTCCGTATCCGCGGCGACGACGTTGATGCCGAGCATCACGTAGGGCTGCGACAGATACGTCGATGGACGGAACCTCGCGCGATAGATCTGGATCGCTGGCAGCATCATTGCGGCGGCGAAATGCGACGCGAATGCGAACGGCAATCCGATTGCGGCCGCGACCTGTGCGCCAAAGGTACTGGAGCCCAGTATGTAAATTGGTACGCGCAAACCCTCGCCAGGCACCGCCCGAACGGTGTGATCCGCCTGCGGTGAGAAATACTCCATCAATTCGAGGACATCTTCAGGGAATCGGTCTGGGTCGGCGGCGAGCGTTCTGCGGAGCGCATGCGCGGTGATTGGATCGGTTCCAGGCGCGCGGCCGAGTCCAAGGTCGATCCGGCCTGGGAACAGCGATTCCAGCGTGCCGAATTGCTCGGCGATCACGAGCGGCGCGTGATTGGGGAGCATGATGCCGCCCGCGCCAACGCGAATTGATGTCGTCCCCGATGCAATGTGCGCGATGACGACGGCCGTTGCCGCGCTGGCGATCCCAGGCATGTTGTGGTGCTCGGCGAGCCAGTAGCGGTGCATGCCGAGACGCTCGGCGTGGCGGGCGTAGTCGAGCGAGTGGCGAAAGGCAGTGGCGGCGTCGCTGCCCTGCGTGATGGGTGCCAGGTCGAGAACCGACAATCGAACCATGCATCCACGATAGACGATCTGATTCAGCCGAATCCGTCAGGCTGCTCCTGGCGCAAACCTTGTTCACCGTGGTCGCTGACACAGTCACGCCCAAGCCTTTCATCTCGGCCACGATGCGAACGCAGCCCGATCGTGGACTTTTGCGTGCCAACCGCACGATGAGTGGCCCGAACGTCGCGACTGATTGGCGGTCGGCCGACACGGTCCGTGTCCGTCCGTCGGTTCGCCGCCACACGCTGGTGCCACCGGAGCGTAGCCGGCGTGACGATAAACGATGACCAGGCGCCATCGGCAACATCCGGCTCGCCGCTGCCAAGAACATTCGGTCGGCTGATCGAAACGCCGGCCGCCGAACTTGTCGACAAAGGACCGCGAGCTCGTGGCGCACGACGACGATCTCAAGTGCTCTGCACGCGGCCGACCGGAATCGAAGACAGACGAACTGCAAGACGCGCTCAAGCGCGACGAAGAAACCGCAAGCATGGCACCTCCTCGAAAATCGGGAAGAGGGCCGCCATTTTACGTGCGCCGGATAAAGACACCGTACAGGCGATGGCTTTCACGTAGGGACAGGTTCTCACGGGCGCCCGACGGAGTTTCTGGTAAGGACCGGTCGCTCAATAGAGGGCAGAACTGTGTCCAGATCAACGTCGCTGCCCGTTAGCGTCCCCGCCACCTGCAATGACAAGAACTCGCGCGGGAAGTGCAGAATGTTCGTGGAGATACGTCTTCGGTATCGCTTTCGTTCTGACCTCACACCCGGCACAGATAAACCACCTTTTCCGCCATCGCTACGGTCCAACTCCGATTGTCGGAGTCGATCGATCATATGACTGGGTTAAAAGGCCGAAGCTGACAGCGTGATGTCCGAATGCTTCCAGGCGTCATCAAACTGTCGTGTGACCCGGGCCGACTCCGCACGCTTGCCCTGTGCGGTAAGCGCGGCGCTGAGCCCGTATAGCGACCAACCGTTCGCGGGATTCTGTTGCAAGTCCTCTCGATAGACACGCTCCGCCTCGGTCGCCGCACCGGCCCGCAGCAGCTCTGCTCCCAAAAGGTGTCGTGCCGGAAAGAGCCAGTCCTTGGGTTCGTCGTATGCGAGCCGGTCTTCAGCCGCGACGGCTTCTCGCAACCGCGGAACCGCCTCAATGGATCGGTGTTCGGCGACCGCGATCCGCGCTTGGACGATCGGAATCGCAACGGCCAGCACATCCTTAAGTGTGTTCTGGCCGGCGAGCGCGTCCGCCGGAACCGATGCGGTCAATTTCTGAAGTTCGGCGAGAGTGGTGCGAGCTTCATTGACGCGCCCGTTTGCAGCCAGGGCAACGCCACGACCGAACAGAAATCCGCCCGTAAGTCCCACGAGCTTTGGATTCGGCGGGGGCATCGCCAGCATCTCTTCCCACAGACCGAAACGCACTCGGCCCAGGTATGACTCGGCGACATACCAGTCCATCCCGGGCATCTCGAGGAGCATCTCGTCCGATGCCACTGCGCGCGAACTATCGACCGCCGCAATGGTCTCGACTTTGCGCCCCTCCATGGCGGCTGAGTATGCGAGAAACTGGTAGTTGTGCGCCGTGTATATCACGGGGTAGTAGTCCAGCGGGCGCGTGCGAGCGCTATAGGCGTCGTCGTCCAGGGCGCCGTTGCGATTCGCCTGTGCGGCATCCTCGTAGCGGCCGAGCCGCTGAAATATATGCGCAGGCATGTGCACCAGGTGCCCCGCGGCAGGAGCCAAGTCCTTCAGCCGCGCCACCGAGTCCATGCCGGTTTCCGGATGCGGCGAAGCTTCGACGGCATGGATCAAGTAGTGGTTGGCGCCGATGTGTCTCGGATCGCGTGCGAGCACACCCTGGAGAATCGCGACAATCTGCTCCGTGCCAGGAACCGGAGTGCCATCGGCGCGCCACAATTTCCACGCATTGAGGTTCATCAGGGACTCGGCATACCACGTCTGCACATCGAGGTCCTGCGAAAACCGATCTGCGACGGTCTTCATTGCCTCGGCGTAAGCTGTGAGGACCGGCATTACGCTCTGCGGGTCTAGCGGCCGATCGTTCGGATATCGTTTGCCCAGCGCTTTGATGAGCGCCTGCTCGACCGTCGAGGCACGCGACGCGTTGTCTTGAGCCAATTGGAGCGCCTGGACAGCGACCTTCGCTCGTTCGACACTCAGAAACGGCAGGTTGTAATTAGGACCGACGGTCAGGGCGACGCCCCAAAAGCAAGAGGCACATTTTGCGTCCAGTTCAGCGGCCTTCGCAAACGATCGTGTTGCCTCGTCATGATTGAAGGCCCAGATCAGACGGAGCCCTTGATCGAAATATCTTTGCGCTTCGGCCGAGGACGTCGTAATAGCACGATGCGCATCACCTAAGCCGTCAAACAGCATGGCGCCAGATGCCCAATCCGAAATCGTCTTTGGAAAGTGCTGCAGCTGAGAATCGAGGGCGGGCGCCGTCCCCGCAGCGCGCTCAACCTGATTCGTGGGCATTGGCGTACCAGACTGGCTGCAGCCAGACAGCCCGAGAAGCAGAGCGAATAACAAGCACACACACGTACGCGCCATGGCGCAACTCCGGTGCTCGCAATTGTCTTTAATGATGCCGCTCACGCGGCCCGTTCTGTCCCGTCGCTCGTCCACGACGACAAGGAAGTTGATCACGCTGCGCGCTTATGGAAGTTGAGCAGTCCGCCGAGGCGTACTGCCGGTGCACTCGGCCGACACCGCTCACAGGCGTGCTCTCAATCAGAGCATTCTCCAGATCTTGATGATTCCTCTCGCGTTCATTTTCTGAGTGTCCCTCGATCCGCTTAGGCTGTGGCCTCCCGACACTGTAAATCCGACGCCACGCGGGGACCGCACGTCACACGAAAAACGTACCGTTTTGCTCCCGTCCGAGGACGGACATCAGGTTTCGGGTCGGGTCTGGTGCTTCGGACTCGAACTGGAAACCCGGCTGTTGGGCGGTCCACTGAATCGTCGCCTCTGTTTCGAGGAACGAACCCATGAACCGCTGCGACGCGTTGTGAATCATCGCACGCGTCCGCGCGCCGTTCCACTGCACGTCGAACGAAACGGTGGCATGCGTGGGAGGTACGGGCAGGATGTGAGGATATGGGAAGCCCAGATCGCCCGGCAGCCCCAATCCATCGGTCAGCGAGTTGGCGATGTCATGGTCGTCGAACACCGGCAACCCGGTGACCCGCAGACGAGCCCGGGCTTCATCGAAATCAACTTCCACGGCGTCGTCGGACACCCGAATCATCCAGAACACGTCGTTCGAGTCGACGTGGACGTTGTAGTCGTGAATCTGCTGCGCGACATTGGCCGATCCGACTGGACCGGTAAAAAGATCGAGTCAGACGAAGGTGAAGGTGCTCTCGTGCGGCCGACCGTCACTGCCGATGAACGTCCCGCGGCTGAACCCCATGTCCGCTTGGAACGCCAGCGCTGTCTTGACGCCGGTCGCAGTGTCCGTTCCCGTTCCTCCCCCGCGAATGTGCGTCAGACCGACCAATCCGTTGAAGTCGGTGAGCTGAGAGGGGTCATTGAGGCTCGTTAACGGGTTGGCCGGGTTCAACGGGTTGTGATGGATGAAGATCCCAAACGGCGCAAACGGGGCGACGCCACCAGGAATCGGGTTCGGCCTCCCGCTCGCTGATCCATCACGATCATCATCGTCTACCGCCCTGCTTGCGAAGACCGATGCGGGCCGCACCAGACCCGCTCCCAGCGCGGTGCCTGCGCTCGCCACTTGACCCAGGAATGTTCGCCGCGACCGACCTGAGGAACGTCCACGCATGCTCCCCATAGAGCCTCCTTAAATCCGCAGTTCTGATTCAACGGCCAAACGGTCTTGAATCTGGCTCCCCGCTACCCAGGCCTTACGCCGACGTGTCTTCGCCGGTTGGATCTCCGCGCATCAGACTGTTCTGACCGGACACGCGGTCATGGTCGTCCGCACCGATCGGTGACAGCCCCGCTGACGGCGGCCGTTCTCGCACGGGTTCCTACGGGCGTGGTTGCGGCACGATGCGCAGATACGGCCTTGGCGTTTTCCATCCGGCCGGGAACATCTTCTTCGCCTCTTCGTCAGACACCGATCCGGCGATGATGACGTCCTCACCCGGCTTCCAGTTCACCGGTGTCGACACCTTGTGACTGGCGGTGAGCTGCAACGAATCGATGACCCGCAACACCTCGTCGAAATTGCGCCCGGTCGTCATGGGATAGACGATGATCAGCTTCACCTTTTTGTCGGGGCCGATGACGAACACGTTCCGGACCGTTTGGTTGTCGGCTGCAGTCCGCCCCTCGCACGTGCCCTCGACGGTTGCCGGCAGCATCCCGTACAGCTTCGACACCGTGAGGTCTGTGTCGCCGATCATCGGATAATTTGGCGAATGCCCCTGGGTGTCCTGGATATCCGCGGCCCAGCGTTTGTGATGCTCGACCGGATCGACGCTCAGCCCGATGATCTTGACGCGCCGCCGGTCGAACTCGGGTTTGAGCCTGGCCATGTACCCCAATTCGGTCGTGCAGACGGGCGTAAAGTCCTTGGGATGCGAGAAGAGCACCGCCCAGGAGTCGCCGATCCATTCGTGGAACCTGAGGAGTCCTTCGGTGGACTGGGCCGTGAAGTCCGGAGCGGTATCACCGATCTGAAGCGCCATTGGGAACCTCGCGACGTTGCGTGTTGGATGAAGCCCGTCTTATTTGAATGCCAGTCCGTGCGGGCGAGCCGGCCCCGACCGGAACGCCGTGTTGAAATCCAGCTCAAACCGCGGATCGAGTACGAGCGTGTCGCCGGTGACCTGAGCGACATGGACCTTGTGGTCGCCCTCTTGATGCACCTTCCCGAAGTCATCCTCGTTCAGGAAGTAGTCCGACACGACCAGCCGACGCTCGTCCCGGGTCAACGCCAGATAATGAGGGCCGGACGTGGGCCCGAGATCCAGTGTAGACAGCAGCGCGGGGTGCTCCGGATCGGAGACGTCGAGCATCGCGACCCGTCCCGCGACGTTCATCGTGATGAAGAGCCGCGTGCCGTCCGCGTTCATGCGGATCAGCTGCGGCCAACCGCCCTTCGCGATCGTCGCGAAGTCGAACACTGGCGATGCACTTCCGGCCCGCGTGTCAACCAGATAGAGCTTGTCGTCCAGCATGCCGGCGGTGAACGCGCGGGCGCGGCGGTCGTGTGGAATCAGATGGACGTCGATGGTTCCCCCCGCACCGGGAATCTCGATCGTCTTGACGATCCGCCGAGGCTGCAAGGCCCAGACACGCACGCTTCCACGAAGATCAAGAGGACCAGGCATGACGTCGAGCGTCGTGGAGGGGCAGATGAAATCGCTCGTCACCAACAGGTTCAGCTCGGGTCGCACGGAGATTCCGTGGGGATTGAACCCGTCGT
>JBPYEE010000750.1:0-8748 GCA_051985095.1 Vicinamibacterales bacterium
GGTCCGAACAAAGACTCAGTCCGGTCTGACCTCAGGGCAATGCAGGAATTTTGGATCTCCCGCACTTCTTTTCGAACGCTCTCGGCAGTTGATCCAGCGGGCCCGGCAAGCCGCCGACGCCGCGTCACGACGCGAGTGGTTTCATCCACGTTTGCGTGGCCGCTCTCTTCGTACGACCAGATGAGCGATGGTCTCGGCGCGCGCCGCGGGGCGCAGGATCCAAGCCATGGTCGAACCCGTCGAGTGCGAAAACTCGATCGAGGGAGCTCGTCTGGTGCAGAAACTCGATCCACGACGCTACGCGGCCTCACGGTAATAAACCTTGAGCAGGCCGCCGAGGCGCTCACGACATTCGATCGGACCTGTTCCAATCACTGTTGTCTTGGGCGCCAGCAGTTTGTTGCCCAGACCTTGATGAGGACGTTGTTCATGATAATGATCGATGAACTCGCGGACCGCCGCTCGGAGGTGCGGTTAGCCGAGGAGCACCATTCGATCCAAACACTCAGATTTGGCAGACCCGACATACCTTTCGGCGAACGCGTTCAAATTGGGACTCCACGCTGGAAGGACCAGTGGCTTCACGCCACTGTCGCGTAGAAGCCGCCGAAACGCCGCGGTGTATAGCGGGTCGCGATCGAGGATGATGTACTGCAAACCGCGCAGGAATCCGTCGCTCGAGTCGGTCAGGTTCCTGGCCAGCTGTGTCATCCACGCGCCGTCCGGCTCCGACGTGATCCCGGCGATCTCCACGGTGCGGGTCTTCAGTCTCATGACGAAGAAGACGACGTAGCGCACGAGGCCGCGCAGGGTCAGCACTTCGACGGTGAAGAAGTCGGCCGCTGCGAGGCCCTCCCAATGTGCCGCCAGGAAGGTTTTCCAGGACATCCTCGCGCCCCGCTCCGGTGCGGGCTCGATGCCGTGGTCTTTGAGGATCGCCTTTATGGTGTTGCGGGCGAGATCGTGGCCGACGCAGTTCAGTCCGCCGCGGATTCGAGTGTAGCCCCAGGTCGGATTCGCGGTCGCCATCCGCACGACGAGCGCGGCGAGGTCCGGCTTCGTGTCCGGACGACCCGGGCGTCGTGTTTTTGAGCCGTCGTATTTCTGAGCCACAAGGCGGCGATACCACCGCAGAATGGTGTCCGGTCTGACGATACCGGCGACCTCCGCCAGGCGGCGCCGGCCGAGAACCTTGCGTTTCACGGCCAAGCGACGTCGCTCGTCGTCGGTGAGTCGCAGGCGTTTGGATCCCTGCGCCGCCCGCAGGATCCGATTCTCCTCGAGCAGGTAGTCGATCATCGCCTGCTGCTGGCGATTGACCCACCCGGCGAACAGCAAGAAGAAGAACGCGAGCGGCGGCGGCAACGAGTCCATGGCGGAAGGGTGCCCGAGGCGCTGCGCCGGTTCAAGGACGATGGCGATTCGGCCGAATTTCCGAAGGTACACGCCTTCTCCGGCTCCGTCGATCCGCCAATTATCGGGTGATCCGACGTCGGTGGAGTTTCGCACCAGACGGGGACGCTGATGTCCCGTCCTCCGTTTTGCACATCGCTTGTCCAGAATGGCCAAATGGGCCATAATGACCTATGAGCACCATGACAGTCGCTGAAGCCAAGAATCGATTTTCCGATGTGCTCCGTCGTGCCGAATACGGCGGCGAACGGGTCATCGTCGAACGTCACGGGAAGCCTGTTGCGGCGATCGTGTCGACAGACGATCTGCGCCGATTGGAGGCGACCGATGATGCGGCCGATCTGCGGGACGCCCAAGCGGCACTCGCGGAGGCCACACGCGAGGGAACGATTCCTCTCGAAACAGTTCTCCGGAAGTACGGATTGGACCATCTGCTCGCCGGGCCGGCGCAGCGAGCCAGTCGCCCGCGCCGCACTGCAGGCACTCGCGCCAAGGCGAAACGTTCTCGAAAAACATCCACTGATCGTCGCGGCCGGTAGCCCCTGCTGAATGGCTGCGTACCGTGTCGCGTTGACGCCCGCCGCCGAGCGGCAACTCGGCAAGCTGCCGCCTCAGGCGAGAGAGATGATCGCGGCGGCGCTGGCGGCGCTCGGTGGTCACCCTCGCCCTCCTGGATGCGTAAAGCTCGTGGGCGCCGAGGACCTCTGGCGCATCCGGGTCCGACAATACCGCGTCATCTATCAGATTTTGGACGACCAATTGATTGTCACCGTCGTGAAGATCGGTGATCGGAAGGACGTGTACCGGTGAAACCACTCTGTTTGAAATCTGTCCGTGACGCTGAGGCGATCGCCACATATCGCGATACGGCAAGCTTGTGGTCCGCAAAATTATCCGTTCGCGCGATCTTCCTTGGTTTCTGGCGTTGATGAGCACGGCGACTGATTCGTGTAGGGTGCTTTTTGAGATGGCTCGGACTGATCGACGATCCGCAGTCGAAGGAGCGCAGTCGCGAACCACGAGCCGTTGCTCCCATCGGGCCGCTATCAGCCTTCTGCCCGCGCGTCAGGACAGTGAACAAGCAGTGAACAATTCGCACCCGAACACCAGGTAACAACAAGCAACACCGGAGAACTAGACCACTGAAGAACCAACAAGATACAGAACCTGCATCAAACTGTTAACCGGAGGGTTGGTTGCTGGTTCGAGTCCAGCCTGAGGAGCCAATCCCCAGTTTTGTTCCCCTGGACCAACAGATCAAACGGCTTACTGTAAATAGGAGAGAGGGTTCCGCGGTCGGCCTTCGGTTCGGCTGGCCGCTGGAACAATACGGGCGGCGTGAGCGGCGTTATCGACTACATTTGAGGACTGAAGCCTCGCGAGTGAAGGTTATCTTCGGCAGTGCGAGTCAAGGAACCGGAACATGTGCTCTCCGATCGGTTGCCCCGAGTTAGTCGAACCATGCGCCGTCCTTGACGTGATTTCCTGATTCCGCCGCTTGAAAAGTACTCCGGTACCTGCGATGACCGCGCGGCTACTGTGGCTGTCTGAACTGCTGCGAAGTTTCAATGTGGACCGTCGGTGGTTTAACGAGGCCGACCGACGAAAGGGCAGCGGCGATCAACGGGCCGATCAACGCGATGCCGATCGACGTGAAACCGTAGGCCCAGGCGAACCGCGCCCATGGCCAGGTACGCGGCCTGCGCCAATCGCGTCCGAACGAGTCGCTCAGTAACCTGAGGAAATCGTCAGTAATTGGTTTCGGGGCGGCCGTGTTCCAGAGTTCCCAGAGCAGCCACACACCGACGGTGATAAGCAGCAGACCGCACCATGCGTTGAAGGCGACGGTCATCACGCCGGTTTGATAGGCGACTCGATCACACGGTTGCGGCACGGGCGGAGCAAGGTAACAATTCGTGAAATCGTAGATCGTGACGATGCTTTGCGGGGCGGTGACGACGAGGTGCGTACCGATGCGCATGGCGCCGTAGACGAGCAGACCTATCCAGCACTCCCACACGGCGAGCCGAACCCACGCCCTCCGCGAGTTGGGCGGAATCGTAAGACCCCGGCGTATCCAGGGACTCATTTCCGGCCATGCCCCTCCCGCCACGTGTCGCTCCTATTCGATCGTGATCACGGCGTTGCCGCCGCGATTACCCCATGCCGGCGGCGTGCCGTCGCCAACGCGCACGGTGATGACTGGAAAGGGTGGCGTCGCTTCCGGCCACGGCGTCCGGCAGTCGCTGACGATCACCAGCAGATCGATCGGTTTGCTTGTTCGATCGACAAAGGCCTGCAGTCCGACACGCATGTCCGTGCCGCCGCCGCCGAAGAGTTCAACCTGCGCGGCGTTGAAGATCCTTCTGACATCGTGCACGGCGGCGTCGCAACACGCAACAACGACTTCGGCGCCGTAACCGAGTTGCCGCGTCAGGCCCGCCAGTTCGGACGCCGCTCTAGTCAACAGCGAGTCGTCCATCGAGCTGGACGTGTCGATCAGGAATCCTGGTCGCGGACGCGGCTGATAAAAACTCGGCATGATGAACTCGCCGTAATAGGCCTGCCGCCGATGCGGCCGCCTGTAGGTGCGGTCGTACCGGCCGATGGTGCTGTCACGCAGCGCTCTGCGCACCGCGTGGCGGAGCGTGGCCATGAAGTCGACCTTCGGAGCGAGCGTCGCGCGCGCCCACCGACGCCATCCGAGCGACATGTCGCCACCCGAACGCGACATCTCTTCGATGCGTCGCGCCACCTCGCGCCGCACGAGTTCCGCTTTGAAGCTGTCGACGCTCGGTGCCCCTCCGTGCGCCTCTTCGTCGGCTGGCCGTTCCCAGAATCGCCGCTGGCCGTGCGCGCCCGAGCCGCAATCGCTCCACAGTGACGCGCCGCCAGTTGCGTCGCGCTCGTCGGCTCGAGGCGCCGCCGGCAAACGCTTGTAGTAGATCTCGGCGTTATGACCGCTCTCGAGTCCATATTTGGCCGGAAGCGGAGGATCGCCCGGCAGCGGCAGGCCTTCGGCGTGCAGATCGTCGTTGATCTCGCAATCGGCAGCCGTGTTCCAGCGCCGAGGATCCTTGATGCCTGACGCGTTCTTGCGCTCTCCGTGATTGCGAAGCAAATGACTAACTTCGTGAATGAGCAGCGTCGCGTTCTCCTCGACGCTGTGCGTCAAGACCCACGACGCGTTGTAGTACAGCCGCCAGTACGAATCGACTGCCATGCTGCCAATCATCGCGGTTTCGATCGGGATTAAATTGAATAGCGCGGGAGCGAAATAACTACGCTGGTGCGCGGCCCGCACGCGCGCCGCCTGCAGGGCGCGCGAGTAGCCGTCGCCCTTCCGATCCGAACGGCGAATCAGATCGAACAGCCGGATTTGCACGTCAGTCTCTCGGTACCAGCTTGGCCATCTGCATCAGCTCGTAGAAAGGGCGACACTCGTCGGGCAGTTTCATCACGCCTTCGGGACGATTCGTCTTGTCGCAGAGCGTCCGCGCCGCCGCCGTCGGGATGTCGGCGTTCTTTCTGCAGGCGACGCCAAGGGCAATCATCGCCGCTTCCCATCGCTCGGCCGTCCTGTTGTTGATCACGGCGCCGGCGAGCGAGTAGCAGATCGCGTACGCGCGATCGACGCGGTCCGGCAATACAAATCGTCGCGGATCCTTCAGGATGTCTTCGGGATCCGGCAGGTTCAGCATTTCACGGTACTCGAGAAAGGGCAGCGCCTGGTCGCCGACCAGGCCAGCCAGCGCCGCGCCCTGAAGCTGACGGTTCCCAGGCGACACCGCTTCGATGGCCGCCAAAAACCGGGACGCCAGGTACCAGGTGCGGCCCGAGGGCCATGCACCGGAGCGCCGAGCCGGATCGTCGGGCGGCGCTATCCAGGCATCACGTCCCGCGGCCTTGATGTACGCGGCAATCATCGCGCGCTGATGGTGATGATGCGCGCGCAGGTAGCCGGGCGGCAAGAGCGGCAGGTTGGTCGGCGGCGGAAAGTTGCTGACCAGCAGGTCGCACCATGTCTCGTGATCGAGGGGGAACTCGCCGTGCCACATCCGGTTGGCCATCGGCGGCTGGATCTCCTGGCCGCCGGCGGCCCACTCGACGGCGTTGCTCGCGCAGAGATAGACGACGCCGCCTTTCCCTGGCTCGTAGTGAGGCAAGGCGAGCTCGCCGCACACGTTCTCGGTCAGTAGGCGCAGCATCGCCGCCTGGGTCGTCGGCGGCACGGTCGTAAGTTCGTCGAGAAAGACGACGACGAGGTAACCGTCCTCGGCGAGACGTTGCGCGTCGCGTGCCCACGCCATGGGGAGCAGCCGCACGCCGTCGGGCGTCGAAACGGGAAACCCGCCGAAATCCTGTGGCTCGCGAATCGAACCGACCAGGACCAACACCTTGCACTTGACTCCGGCATGCGCGAACCCTGCTTCGAGGCTCTTCGAGAACTCGGTCTTGCCCACACCGGGAAAACCGGTCATGTGCATCGGAATGCGGGCCTGCAAGCCGATCGCAATCAACTGAGCGAAATGCTTAAACTCCATTAAAGAGATATAGACACCGGTTGGCGCAATTGGTCGCCATTAGCGCGTCGTGTGCGAGAAAATCGCACGCGGACGATGGCCGACACCTTGGTCGCGACATCAGGGCCCAACCGATGATCACGGCCGCGATAAGCTTCGCTCATTCTACCGGCGCCAAGACGAGAAACGATTTCGTAGTTGCCACACCGCGGGCCGATCCGCGCCTGACCCATCACGCCAGCCGCGACGGCGTCAATTGGCATTGACAAGAAGTCGCTCCAGCGATCGCGTTTGTCGGTCACGCCGAGCGCTCCCCCAAGTTCGCGCACCAACCAGTCCTTCGCGAGCCGCCAATCGCGCTTAATCGTGTCGGTCAAGAGGTGCAGCACGTCTGCGGTTTCTTCGACGCTCAGCCCGCCGAGGAAGCGCAGCTCGACCACTTTCGCCTTCCGAGGACCACAAGCGGCCAGTCCGTCTCAGGCGCCATCGATGGCAAGAACGTTGACGGAAGGTTCGCCTCCGACGACGCGAGCGTCAGGGTCATACTCTCCAGACCACCGCCCTCGTCAATGAGGCCTTCATCCGACTGGTCAATCCCCAGTAGGTGCGCTGGAACAACCGCGCCCATTTCCTCGGGATCTCCGCGCGGTTGATGCGTTACGCCCTGGTCGATCACGCACGGGCGCGCGGGTATCAGAAGCGCGGGGCGGCGCGCAGCGCGTGACGCTCGACGAAGGGCTTGTCGGGGGCAGGTCACCGGGCTGCTTCGGGCCTGGACTGACGGCGACGGGGCCGCGCTCGAGCACCTGGTGCCGCTCGTCGCATGTACGCGCGAGCCAGTCGGCGAAGCTCCGCCTCCACGGCCCTCCCTGGTTGTCTGGTGACGGCGCCATTCTAGGCGGTTTTCGAAGAAATTTGCCGAGTTTCACCCGGTTCAGGGGCGTTCCCGCATTCCGCGGCGGGAGGGGAAGCCATGGCCGGCCTGCTCGTCACCGCACTGCTCACCGTTGCCATCCACAACAGCGCAGAGGTTCCTGAGACGACGCTCAAGGCCGCCAAAGTGGAGGTCGAACGGATCTTCGCGGGGGAAGGCGTCACGATCGCGTGGGTCAACGTCGTCGAATCGGGCACATTCGCCATTCAGGTCACTCTTCGGCGGCAGCCGGGTGGCGGACCCGGGGCGGTGGCCCCGTCCGCCCTCGGCACGACCGTCGGTGAGGATCACCGGTTGGGCGGGTCGTCGTTCGTATTTTATGAACGTGTGCTCAAGTTTGCACACGACCACCGGCAGTCGGTTGACGTCATCCGGGCCTACGCGATAGCGCCCGAAATGGGGCAGGTGTTGCTACCCGCCTCCGCGCACACCCCAACGGGCTCATGAAAGCGGAGTGGTCAGACGACGATATCCGCCACCCCGCTAGTGATCGTGAGGTGTTTACGGTCAGTCAAACCGCGCTAATCAAATCGGCGATCGACGCTCGACTGGCAATGAAATAGGCGAGATCCAAAAGGTCCCGATCGGACGCACGCAGCCCAAGCGCGATGGTTGCGAAAGCCGTCCAAGATGACCCGTCGGTCGCCCCTGATAGGTAAGGAGTGTTGCGCGATCGACGTCGGCGACACCATCGACTGATTCAGATCACCCGCTTCCTGCTTTGTGATCCGATGCGACGCCGACCGCGCAACGGATCGGCTGCAGAACCCGCACCAATCAGGACAAGTTCAGAATCAACAAGGTTGCAGCTCGCCTCCCCGGCGAAGTTCGCGAACATGAAGACGGAAGGCTGCGCGGCGGTGTGAACGAAATGTCTCACGGCCTTCGGTCACTACGAACCGCATCGCGTGCAGAATTATGCAGCCGTGGGTAGGAAGTTGCGAAAACCGTCCAAGATGGCCGGCCAGTCGTCAGGCGAGCGCGCCTTTGTTTGAATGCAGCTCATCGCCAGAAACCGGCAATTGGGCAACTGCCGGAAGTGGGAAATATCGGGCAAATTTCGGCGGCAGTGAGCAGGTAGTTGCGAAAACCGTCCAAGATGGCGAGCCACATCCTCAATTGTTCAACCACTTGCAACCATAACGCGCGCCTCGACTTGCGCTTTCCCGAACCGGATGGTTGCGACGCTGAATTCGGCCTGAAATGTCACTTTCTCGAAAAGCTGGGACCTCGACGGAGACAATTTGGCAGAGAAAACCCAAACGAATCGGCTTGGGCTTGCGCTCGACGGTGCGGTACGGCACCGACACGTTCAGTTCATTTACTTCCAGACGAATGACTGTTTGCGACGTGTCGCTTCGAGCCGCTGACCATTTCGTCGAACCCACACGAAGGGAGTTCCAAATCAGCGCGCGTTCGACGGGCAGCCGCGAAGTGGATCGCATTGGTAAAGCGCCGACCGATCTGTAATCGTGTTGAACAGCGGGAACCGCTACACGTGGCCGAACGTACTGCCCTTCTGGATGGTGTTTATCGAAACGGTGGCGATCTCTTTTCAGCTCTTCGCCGCTTTCGTTCTCCTGAACATTTTTCGTTTTCTGCCTTCGATGTCTTCATTAAACCCAGGAAATGGGGGAGTTTCGTCGGAGTGATTTCGCTCGGGTGTCTGTCCAGGGCTCCACTGCTTCGCGATGGCACTCCAATTGTTTCGGGAATTTCAGGATCTTAGTCGCGTAAGCTGAGGCGAACCGACACATTACGGGCCATGCAGCTTCGCACCGGCAGAATCGTCCGACGCGACGTTTTGATCGGCCGCGCCGTGCAGCGATCGCGAGTCGAGTGGCTGATCTCATCGCCAGTTCAGCTCGCGATAATCGC
>JBPYEE010000751.1:0-9367 GCA_051985095.1 Vicinamibacterales bacterium
ACGGCACCGACCCACGCGGAGGCGAGCGCTTTTTTCACGCCGAACGACGACAGCGGGTCGATAAACGATCCCGCATCGCCCACCAGCAGGAAGCGGGACCCCGCGTACCGCTCCGCGTAGTACAGCGAGGCGTTACACGCGAATGAGCGCTGCAACGCCGCGCCATCGACCAGCCGGCGCATCACCTTCGTGTGTGCGAGCTCGTCATCGTACGGGGCGGCTTGGTCCACCATGACGCCCACGTGCCGCACCGTCGGGGACGTCGGCACCGACCACGCCCATCCACGGTCGAACGTTTCGACAACTGTGTGCGTGGCATCGACCAGGGGCCACCGATCACGCCGCCACACGCCGACGACCGCGCAGGTGCGGAACCCCGGCTGCGGCTGTCGATACTGGCGACCGATGACTCCGCTGCGGCCCGACGCGTCGATCACGAGACGGCAGTCGAGCCGCGTCGCGCCGCTGCACTCGACGGCGACGCCGTCGTCATCGATGCGGACGGCCGCAACCCGCGCGTTGTCGAGGACCTCGACACCGGCGCGCGCGGCGCTGTCGCGCAGCACGCGGTCGAGGTCCGGTCGGAACACCTGATGGCCAAGCTGGCCGCCAAATGACTCCACGCGGGGCGCAGCGGCACCCCAGTACACGGTATTGCCGGTCGAGCGATAAAACCCCGCCCGTTCGACATCACTCAGGATGCCGAGGGCGGCGAGCAGTTTCTGCGAACTGGGTGGCAGCGATTCGGCGAGACCACGCGACCGGTCGATTCGGCGCGTGACCAGGATGACGCGGTGCTGCCAGGAGGCGAGCAGGCGAGCAACGGCGGCGCCCGCCGGACCGCCACCGATAACGACCACGTCGGCTTTCACGGCGCGGTCAGTCTACCAGATGGCGGCAGGTCACGGCGGACGAACATGTTAGCGCACGAGGTCGGCGGCGATTGCGCCGAGATCGTCGGCGCCATGGCCGTTCCGGATCGCGTCATCCATGCTGCGGGCGATCGCCGGCAGGACGACCGTCGGCTCACCGTCCGCCGCTTCGAGCATCAGACGGACATCTTTGCGCGCCATCGTCAGCTCGAACATCGCGCTGAAGTCGCCGCGCGCCATCTTCTCGCCGCGGTAGGTGATCACGCTCGCGGCCTTGAACTTGTTGAAGACGCTGACCGCATCGGTCGGCGCAATACCGTTGGCCTTGGCGATCGCGAACACGTCGGCGAGGCCGGCGGTAATGACAAACAGCATCGAATTGCCGATGAGTTTGTACGCCGCGGCCAGGTCGCCGCGCTCGCCAAGGTACCAGACTTCGCCGGTCATCGGACGGAGGTCGTCGGCAACGGCGGCGTAGATCGACTCGGGACCCGACACCATCATCAATCCCACCGCGTCCCTCGCCATCTGGGGCGACATGAACACCGGCGCGTGCAGGAACCTGATGCCCCACTCCTGCATCCGCGCGTGCCGTGCCGTCGTCCCCCGCGGTGATGTCGTCGAATGATCGATCACCACGGCGCCGGGCCGCAGGTGCGGCCGACAACTGTCGAGGATCTGATCGACGACCGCGTCATCGGACAGCGCCGCGTGCACCCGATCGGCGTTAGCCACGGCTTCGGCGGCGGTGGCCGCGACCGTCGCTCCGAACCGCTCGAGGACGCGCGCCTTCGAGGCGGTGCGGTTCCAGACCGTCACCAATTCACCCCGGCGAAGCATCGCTTCCACCAGACCGCTGCCAAGCAGTCCTGTTCCCAAAAACGCCACAACTGCCATCTTCTGCCTCCCAGTAGAATCTACAACGGTGCGCACCGCGGTTCTCGTAGCGTTGCTCGTCGCGCCAGGTGTGACGGCGGCCGCCGACACCGCGGTGTTCCGATGGGCAGGTGACCCGGAAGGTGGCGCGCCATTCGTCGAGGCCGATCCGTCGCATCCTGATACGCTCGTGGGGTTCGACGTGGAAATTGCGAGTTTGATCGCGACGGCGCTCGGTCGGCGCGCCGAATTCGTCAACATCAACTTTACGTCGATCGACCAATCGATTGCCCGCGGCGATGCCGAGATCGGCATGAGCGGCATCGAAGACACGCCAACGCGACGGGCCACGCTTGCGACGACCATCCCCTACTATGAATTTCGTGAGGTGTTGAGTGTGCGGGACCGTGACGCCGCTCGCCTGCAGACGCTGGCCGATCTGCGCGGCAAGTCAGTTGCCACCCTCAGCGGGACGATTGCGTACGAGATTCTGCTGCGGGCCGAGCGCGACTACGGGCTTCGCGCCGTCTCGTACGAAGACGATGTCCATCCGTTCAGCGATCTGGCACTCGGCCGTGTCGACGCCGTACTGCTCGACAACGTCCTGGCGAACCGCAGACATCGGGCCATCGCCGGTTTTACCATCCAGCCACAGACCGTCGCCGTCGGGCATTACGTCGGCGTCCTCGCGCCGGCCAACGCGCCGTTGCGCGACACGATTAACGAGATTCTTCGCAGTGCGATGCGCGACGGCAGTCTCGAGCGCATCTTCCGCAAATGGCAGGTCTGGAACGAAGATCAACCGCGTCTGTATGCGCGGCTGCTTGACGGTGAGCCGGTCGACGCGGTGATCGGGTTCGACCCGGCGGCGAGCACTGTCGCGACGATCCCGAAGTGGGAAGCGGCGAAGCGCTATCTGCCGTCGCTGCTGAAGGCCTCCGTGGTCACGATCGTCTTGTCGTGCCTGTCGATGGGTCTCGCGGTCCTCGTCGGCGTCATGATTGCGACCGGCCGGGTGTACGGGACGCGGCCGCTGCGAATCGCACTGCTCGGGTACGTTGAGCTGATGCGCGGGACGCCGATTCTGTTACAACTCTTTGTCATCTACTATGGCCTTGCGGCGGCGATTCGCCTGCCTGCGTTTGCCGCTGCGCTGCTCGGTCTGGCGTTGAACTATGCGGCCTACGAGAGCGAGATCTATCGATCTGCGCTCGAGGCAGTGCCTACCGGGCAGCTGGAAGCGGCGCGGACGCTCGGATTGACGGAGCGGCAGGTGCTCACGCTGATCCGCGGACCCCAGGCGTTCCGGCTCGCGCTCGCCCCGATGACCAATGACTTTGTCGCACTCCTGAAGGATTCGTCGCTCGTGTCGGTGCTGACGGTGTTAGAACTCACAAAACAGACGCAAATCTTCGCCACCAATCTCGGCAGCTGGGTGATCCCCGGCTCGCTCTGCGCCGGGTTGTATCTCCTCATGTCGCTGCCGCTCTCCGCGGGGGCGCGACGGCTCGAACGGCAATGGAAGACCGCGTCCTGACGGTTTCCGATCTCTATCTGCAGCGCGGGTCGCGGACGATCCTGGCCGGCGTCAGCCTGTCGGTCGCCCGCGGCGAGCTGGTCGCCGTGATGGGGCCCTCCGGATCAGGCAAAACAACCGTGCTGCGTGCAATCGCGGGCCTCGAGCCCATCCTTCGCGGGCGCATTGATGTTCGAGGCCGCATCGGCATGGTTTTCCAGTTCCACCACCTGTTCGAGCATATGACCGCGATTCAAAATATTTGTCTGGCGCCCGTGCATGCGCAAGGGATGTCGCGTGATCGGGCGGCCGCACGCGCGCGGGAGTTGCTCGACGCGTTCGGCGTCAGCCATCGCGCTAACGCCTTCCCGCGCGAGTTGTCGGGCGGCGAGGCGCAACGGGTCGCCATCGCCCGCGCCCTCGCGGTCGATCCACCGGTCCTGCTGATGGACGAACCCACCGCCTCACTCGATCCGGCGCGGCGCAACGAGCTCGGCGATCTGCTGCAGAGCGTGACCCGGCGCAACGCCGGGCTGCTCATGGCGACGCATGACGAGGAGTTTGCACGGACGTATGCCACGCGGGTTCTGCGCCTGGACAACGGACGCGTCACGGCGGCATAGTGAACTATCGACCGCCCCGGTCGTCTAACGTCACGATGGTCTGGCTCGAGCGCATCGTTCAGGACGTTCGCTACGGCTGCCGCATGCTGGCAAGCAGCCCCGTGTTCGCCGGCGTCGCGATCGTGTCACTGGCGATCGGCATCGGCGCCAACTGCGCGATCTTCAGCTTCGCGGATGCCCTGCTGCTGCGTCCGCTCCCTGTCGCGCGGCCCGGCGACGTGCTGACGGTTGGTTCGACGACGTCGATCGAGGCGTTCGGCGCGAGTTCGCTGAACTCGTCGTATCGCGACTACGTCGACCTCCGCGACCGCAGCAAATCATTCACCGGCCTGGCGGCGTTTACCTATGTCACTGTCGGGTTTGCCCCGACCCCCTCTGCCACCCCGAAGCTGAAGCTGGGCATGCTGGCCAGTGGCTCCTTGTTCCCGGTGATGGGCATCACGCCGGTCCTGGGCCGGGCGTTCAGCCCAGAAGAGGATCAGGTCCCCAGCCGGGACGCCGTCGTGGTCCTTGGGCACGCGCTGTGGGAGCAGGAGTTTGCGGCCGACCCGGGCGTCCTCGGTCGCCGTGTCGAGATCGACGGTCATTCATTCACGATCATCGGTGTGGCACCCGCCGAGTTCACCGGACTGGACCAGTTCGTACGCTCCGATTTCTTCGTCCCGCTGATGATGTCACCGCAGCTTGTCGGCGACCCGAAGGCGGCGTCACTGCAGGCGCGCGACGCGCGGAACCTGCAGATCAAAGGCCGCCTCGCCCCGGGTGCCTCGCAGGCCAGCGCGCAGGCCGAGCTGACGACGATTGCGGCAGACCTGGCACGCGCATATCCCGACACGAACAAGAACCGCCGGATGGCTGTCCGCACGGAGCTGCAGGCCCGCATGGCGCAGGATCCACCAGACGCGACCCTGGTCGCGATGCTGGCGACGCTGGCGTTGGCTGTGTTGCTCGTGGCGTGCGCCAACGTCGCGGGGCTCCTGACGAGCCGGGCCCCGGCCCGCGCGCGCGAGCTGGCGCTGCGGCTCGCGATCGGCGCAGGCCGCGGTGGGCTTGTTCGGCAATTGATCACGGAGAGCCTGCTGATCGCCCTGGCCGCCGCCCTCGCCGGTCTTGGTGTGGGGTACGCCGGGATGACGCTCTTCCGACAGATCGAGCTGCCGACGGATCTGCCCATCGCGTTGTCGTTCCGCCTCGACCACCGCGCCCTGCTCCTCAGCCTGGTGCTCGCCGTTGTGAGCACTCTGCTGTTCGGCCTGTCGCCAGCGATCCAGGCGACACGAACGGATCTGACCGCCGTGATGAAGGCCGGCGACACCGCGGCGCCCGGACGTGGCCGGCGGTGGGGACGGGGCGTTCTGGTTTGCGCCCAGGTTGCTGTTTCGGTCGTTGTGCTCACCGTCGCAATCTTCATGTATCGCGGCTTCCGGCAGCAGCTGGTGAATGGCCCTGGATACCGAACTGATCATCTCCTGATGATGAGCTTCGATACCGGCCTGGTGCACTACACGCCGGCGCAGTCTGAACAGTTCTTCAAGCAGGTCGCGGACCGGACGCGTGAGGTGTCCGGCGTGACCAGCGTCGCGATGACGAACTCGGTGCCGATGTCGAACGACACGATGGACGCCGAGACGGTCGTCCCTGAAGGGTTTTCGTTTCCGGCCGGAAAGGAAAACGCGACGGTGCTCGCAGCCCGCATCGATGAGTTTTTCTTCGACACGATGGGGCTGACGCTCCTGCGCGGAAGGAATTTTCGCATCGAGGATGCGGGCGCGGCGCCGAAGGTCGCGATCGTGAACGAGCAGTTCGCAAAGCATTACTGGCCGAACCAGGATCCGATCGGCAAGCGGTTCCAGCTGCAGCAAGGCGATCGCACGTGGGTCGAGGTCGTCGGCCTCGCAAAAACAGCAAAGTATGTCTTCATTGCTGAACCACCCACCGAATTCGTGTACCTCCCGTATCGGCAGAAGAGCGCGCATCAGATGACGATGCTGGTGCGATCCGCCGGCGATCCGGCGAACCTGGCCGCGCCACTTCGCGAAATGGTTCGCGGCCTCGATGCACGGCTGCCGATCTTCAACGTACGGACGATGGAAGCCTTCTACCGGATGCGGGCCATCAGTATCTTCAACGTCCTCGTCGGAACAGTCCTGTCGCTGGGGTTGGTCGGCCTTGGCCTGGCGATAGTGGGCCTGTACGGCCTGGTCGCGTACGCGGCGAGCCGTCGAACCCGAGAGATAGGCATTCGGATGGCGATCGGCGCCGACCGATCCGCCGTGCTGCGGCTGGTGCTGCGTCAGGGTGTGGTCTTTGCGACGGGCGGCTTACTCGTCGGCCTGGTAGGCAGCGTGGGCGCCGGTTCGCTGCTGCGCGCCGCGTTCCCGACGGGTCAGAACACTCGCGATCTCGGGTCCTTGCTGATCGTCATTCCGGTCGTCCTGATCGTGACGGCGCTGGCGTCCTATATCCCTGCACGCCGGGCGGCGGGCCTCAATCCGGTGCAGGCGCTACGACACGACTAGCATGAGCGGAGCCGGCCGCGGCCGGGCCCTGCCTCACGATGGCCTGCGCCACTGCCCGCGCGATCAAGTCATACCCAGCGGCGTCGGTGTGCCAGTTGTCGCCCTGCATGTACAGGCGACCGAAGGTGTCCAGCGGCAAATAAACCACGCTCTCGGAAAACGGCACCGTTGCGTGGCGAATCGTTGGAAGGTCGAGTCCTTCCCAACGGCCGACGGCGCCGCTGTTCGTGTAGACGTAGGTCAGCCGGGTACCAGGCGCGAAGGCAGCTTTGAAACTCCACACGCCATCGCCTGCTCGTTCATCGCCTTCCTTCCCGTCATCGCGCATTGACACCAGATTTGGCACGTTGTGCCCGAGGAACGGGTCTGGGCCGGTGATCGAAAGAGACCGCGGCACGGTCGCCGATCCGCGGTAGGCACGGAAGACGACCGTCGTGGACGTCGGCGATCCGATCGAAGCTCGGCTGCCCTGCGGGGCAATCGCCGAGAGCACGCCGTCGAGAAGGTGCAGCTGATGTTCGAGATCTCGTGCGGCGGTCTGCTTCGCCTCGCTGACAATCCCCAGGCTATCGACTAACGGGACGCCCAGCTCTGCCGAAAGCTTCTGAAGAACGGGATGGTAGGGACTCTCTGCCCACAACTCGTTATCGATCAGGACGGCGCGGGCGCCGCGCGCTTGCGCCGCGCGAACCATCTGGCGGACGTTGCCCTCGTAATCGACCGGCGAGACGCGGGTCCAGGGCTCGATCGTTGAGTAATCGACCGATCCCGACCCTCGGTCGTCCGCATCCTCGGTGAGGTAATCGCCGATCGGCTTCGGGCGAAACTTCAACCGAAGCGCGACGTAGTCGAGCAGCTTGTACGACTCGAGGTCCGTGACCGTCTCTTTGACGCGCGTCCTGAAGCGGGGCGGCGCCTTCGTGACCATGTCCTTGTCACGGTACCCGGCGACTTCCGAGTCGTTCATGCCGAACCCGATGGCGACGATGTCCGGCTCGAGATCGAGGACACGGCTGCTGAGCAGCTGCAACCCCTGGAACGAGGTGTAGCCGAGAACGCCGAGGTTGAGCACTTCGTAGTGGCGCCCGGGATCCATCTGCTGCAGCCAGGCCGCCAGCCGACTCGGATAGGTCTGACTCTGATCGACCGGCATGCCGAATGTCCAGGAATCACCCACGCACGCAACGCGGATCGTGTTGTTGGCCTTTCGGCGGATGGCGTCACCGCGAAATCCCTGCGAGTTGATCGCAACGTGCCACGTCGGATTGCGCGCGAACGCCGAGGGAACCGTCGGCCCAAAGCGCCGCAACAGTCCTGTCCGGTCCGCCGCCGTGCCGACTGGACTGAAGATGTCCAGATACGTGCGGTCAGCCCCGGGCAGCAGGCGCCAGATAAGCGTGTCATCGGGCACGAGAATCATCAACCGATCGAGCCACGGGGGGATCGGCCCGTACTCGTCGCCGAGCGCATACGGGAGCGGCACGACGTGAACGAACGCATTGCGGGCGGTGTAGGCGGCTCGGAGGCCGAGCTCGATGACGGCGAAAAAGATAACGGTTGTGATCAGGCTCTTGACGAGCCCCGTGAAGAGTGCGCGCATCAGAGAGATGCCATGTTACCTTCTGGCGCGTTTTACGAGGGCATCGAGCTTTGTGACCGTTTCGTCGGCGAGCGAGTACTCGCCGCGGCGCGCCGGGCGGCCGGTATCAAAATTCGTATTCGCGAGCGTCAAATGACCAGCCGCGAGATCCTCCAGCGCACGCGCGTAGCGCGCACGTGTATCCCTGAAGCTCTCCGCAAACAGCGCCTCGGCTGCCGGCGACGGGGCTTTGAAACTCAACGGTCTCAGCGGACCGATCTTCGGCAACAGCCGATAGAGGAACAGGAGGATCCGCGCGAACAACCCCGGCCTGCGGTAGGCCGTTCCGTATTCCCGTTCGTACTGCGCTCTGGTGTAGCGGTAGACGAACGCGTTCTCGTCGACGGTGGGCATCAACTTCACAATTTCGTCCTTCTTCGTCCTCCACGCGGTTCGGGTGATCTCGGGAATCAGCTGGCCGACCGCGTACCGATAGGTGGCGATTGCGAGATCGACATCCCCGAACACATCGTTCACTTCCACGCCGTAAGTCTCACGAAACGCGCGTTCGAGCAGCGGCTTCGAGACCTGGAACCCGATCAAGCTGTGGTAGCCATCGGGCAGGTACGCGCCAGCGGCCGCCTGCACGACGTCGAATGAGAACTCGACGATGACATGCCTCGCTGGCGACTGCATGTAGGTCACGCGATCGCCGAACTTTTTGCGGAGCTCCGGGTACGCCATCGGCACGGCCCGGTTCACGGCCTCCGGGTGGCCGGTGTTGTCCGCGGTGTAGTGCGCGAGAGCGCCCAGGGCAAAGGCGTATTCGTCGACGTCGCCCGCATCGCGAATCATCGTCTCGACGAAGTCACCGGTCCTGACGTAGTGCAGCAAGTTACTGAAGAAACGGCTGCCAAACGGGTAGTAGCCGAGGTCCTGAATGAGCGATCCGCCGTACGCGAAGGCGCGGGCGTGGTCGACATCCTCGGGCGAGGTGCCGGGGAATCGCCGCAGCAACAGCGCTCGGATATGCGAATCCCACAGCGCATCGACGTTGGCCTCGTGCGAGAGGACGGCATACGCCTCGGCGCGGCACGAGGCCAGCAGCAACGCGAGTACGAGCGCGGCGAGCCGGGCCCGCCGGCCACCGGTTCGTGTTGGCACCCGTCTCCGGAGTGCAAGCCCAGTGCCCCCAGACGCCGTCAGCGGTTCACCGTCGGGGTGGTCACCGACTGCCTGGGAATGTGATAGCCGGCACAGACATCGTACGCCCAGCCACCGACGACGGCCGGCCTCGTGAACGTGACGACCACGCCCGATGTTGATCGCGCGCAGCGTCATGAAAACGATGCCCGACGAGGTGCGGGGACGGCTGAACTGTG
>JBPYEE010000752.1:0-9964 GCA_051985095.1 Vicinamibacterales bacterium
GGCATCGGGATCGAGATCGCCGGGACGCCCATGGCGGTCCACGGCGCGTTCATCCGCGAATCACCCGTCGACTGCAGGCCGCGCGGCGCCGGACCGGGCGCTGCCGGTACGAGAACGACCGGGGTAGTGTTATACAGCTCTACCATGCGACGGCGGCTATCGGAGATTTCGCGCCGGGCCGCGTCGTAGGTCGAATCGGGAATCTGCAGGCCCTGGCGAACGAGATTGGCGAGGTCCTGAAGGCGATCGCCATACTGCGTGTACCTGTCCGCGTGGAACCGCGCACCCTCGTAGAACATCACGGTCCGCGATGCGGTCACGAGCTCCGCAAGCATCGACGCGAGGTCCAGCGACCGAATGGTCATGCCGCCGGCACGGAGGGCATCGATCGCGCGCTGATACGCGCTCGCCATCGGTGCCTCCACTTCCGGCGTCGGATCGACGAACCCGAACACGATCTCCTCGGCGCGACCCGTATCGTGCGCCATTTGATGCCACAGCACGAGCATGTCCGCCGGGGTATGCGTGAAGAGTCCCAGCGTATCGAGACTCTGTGCCAGCGGCAGCACACCGTTCATCGGCAGGCGTCCGTACGTCGGCTTGAACCCGGTCACGCCGCAGAACGACGCCGGACGCAGCACAGAGCCACCGGTCTGCGTCCCGAGCGCGAACGGCACCATGCCGGCCGCGACGGCGGCGGCCGATCCGCTGGAGCTGCCGCCCGGAGTGTGTGCAAGGTTGCGCGGATTGCGAGTCGGCGGCGGGGTGGCGTACGCGAACGCCGCCGCGTGCGTCTTTCCCATCTCGACGCCACCGCGCCGGCGGAGCTCGGCGACGATCGCCGCGTCTTCGGTGCCGACCCGGCCCTTGTAGATCGGCGATCCATACTCGGTCGCGAGGCCCTTGGTCTCGATGATGTCCTTCACGCCGAACGGAATGCCGTTCAGCGGTCCGCTGCCCGTCGGCGTCTGCGGCATGATCTGGACCCACGCATGGATCGGCGTATCCGCCGCCCGGATCGCGTCCGCCGCGTCGCGCCACGCACGATCTCGCACATCCGGCGACGCGTTCAGCCAGTCGGTGAACGTCTCGAGCCGCGCTCGATCCGCCGCGCCGCATCCCCACATCGCCGGTGCAACGGCGACTGCTGCGAACGTACGGACAAACGTCCGTCGATTCATTCGGATTCCACAGCCCTACGCCGTCTGCCGTCTGGCGCTGTGTCCTTTGCCCCACTGACTAGGGTGATACGGTTGCTCCCTCCGCATGCGCGTCGGGACGAAGCGCAAGAGCTTGAGCGTACTCCACCAACGCGAGCTTACTCTGCCAGCGCCCTCACCGTCACCATGGCGGCCATCATTTCAAGCTTGTGATCCTTGTCCCATGGCGGCCCGATGCCCTCCGCATGTGGAGGAAGTGAGCGTCGAGGTTTTCGATGCGCAACGCCTCGCTCGCCGCACCTGGCGCCTGCTTCGCGTCGTACCGGTGATTGGCTGTTTCCGCGGGATCGATCCCCTTGTGGGACACTTCGGCTACCTCGGTCGACGTCCCTAAGATCCCATTGCTGAACACTGCGGCGTTTTCGACGGCAAAGTGTGTTCCCGGTCCTATCGTGGGTGTGTTGACAGGTCGCGCGGATTTCCGCCCTGTTCCTGATAGCTGTGGAAGACGCGCGGATATTCACGCGTGTAGGTGTGTTCGAACGCGAGGCCTGCATTGTTCATCGCGGCCGGGCACTTGTTGAAGGAGACCGGATCCGGACGAATCGCATTGCACTCCTCGTGGAGCTTGGCGAATAGTCGCTGCTTGCCGTCCAACGCCTGTGCATCCGTGATCTGGCCTTCGCGGAACGAGCGATACAGCGCGCTCAGTTTGTCCCAATAGGTGTTCACGACGTTCGCCTTCGCGAGGAACAAGCCAGCTTCCCCTTCGAGTTCCTGGGCGATCGCTGATGATGGGCCGTACGTCGCTTTCGCAAATTGAGCCGCCGTGACAAATCCGATAAGGGTGGCGGTCGCTTCAGCGCTCTCGGGCGGCACTGTTTGCATGGCCGGCTGATTGTGGGCATCCTCGTGCGGCACCACGACCAGCACACGCTCAGCTGGTGCCCGGGACAAGGCCGGCGTCACCGGGACGACGCCGCTCGCGATGGCTTCGACTGGGTAGAAGAAGACATCGTAGTTCTGCTCGTCGATCGCACAGCCGGACTCCTTACCTTCGGCCAGACCCAACTGCTCGTAGGAATCGGGAAGGACCAGCTTGTCTGTGAAGTAGCAGCGATAGATCGCGTCAGGACCACCAACATGTGCAAAATTCTCTGTCGGCTTAAATCCGTGCGAGCGCTCAAATTCCTTCATCTGCTGGATCAGCTGTGGGACGGGAGAGGGCGTTGTTGCCGGCGGTTTCTTCGCTATGCACGCCGCCCCGCCTATGATGGGCAACAAGAGAACTGTACAGAGCCACGGGCGCATTCGCACTGGCAGTGGTTTTGGATACGGCAGAGCCGGTTGAGGCACTCGTTGGCCCACTCTACGCTTGATGTCTGGGTTCATTTGGGCGCATCTTCGCATCATCGGAAGCAGGACCCCGTGATCGGCGAACGAGCGTTCGACGCGATGCTCTTCTCCCGTCTATACATCTATTCGCACCTACGGAATAGTACTCTCGGTATTCGCATTTCGAGCCGGCGTAACTTGGCAGCCAGACAATCCACGCATGCGCGCAGGTTCCGCCGGCTTCTGTGCGGCGGTTGATGCAGCCCACCTGAGGCCAATACGACTCACCATCACCATTCGTTGTTGTGAAAGGGTGCCGTGATCACTTCTCGACGAAGATCTTGTGGAGCTGTTTGAGCGGGACTTGCGCCGAGGTACTGCCGAGCAGCGTCAGCGCGAACGCAACGCCGAGTCGTGTCGTGGTCGGTCGCAAGATTTTCATGGTTTCCTGTTTGGTGCCCAGCGAACTCGCACACACCCATCCCACAGCGCTTCGGCAACCTCTTGCATATTGGCTCTCGAAGGGTGGCCTCCCAACGATATCAGAAGCCCACTGAGTGGCGCCAACAACGTCTGCTGCGAAGACTCCGCCGAAGTCGGATTAAGCGATAACCAGCGGATCGAGGCAGTCGGAGGAGGGCTTGTGCCTCAAGACACACGACCCAATAGACGCCCCACGATATCAAATCCTTGAACCGGGCCAGCCTCTCGGGCCCGCTTTCGCGATGGATCCGTTCCCTCAGCCGCTCGCCTTCGTCTTGCTGCTCGGCCGGGTCAATCGACAGCAGCAGGCGGTCATTGACTCCTCCGCAAATATTTTTGAGATATGCCGAGGCGCTGCCGGTCGTCATCGGTGAACCGTCGATCCGGATCAGGGACACGACGCGGTCGAACTTTGCGGACACGACAACTGTAGCTGGCGCCGCGTCGCTTCGCGAGGCATTGACAAGAATCAGGAGTAGAGTCGTCCTCGACGCACCCGCGAGGTATCACTTTCGCCCTCGCTGACGAGTGCGCTCCGAAGCGGGCTGCGCTGGTCACCAGCCTGTCGTGAAAAACTGCCGGAGGTTAATGGCGCGTTATCGCCCCGAACAGCCCGTCTTTCTCACTGTTGATCCCGTCAGCGAAGTAGAGCGTGTCGGGACTGCCGTTGTTACCGCCGACCCCGAACCCGATGTACCACAGGCCGCCCGGCGGATGCCCACCGGTGTCGATGGAGAGTGTTCCGTGGAGGTGCCCGTTGGTCCGGTCAAAGGCATTGATTTCGCTATTGACATAGCTGAAGTTGCCGACCAGGACATGATTACTGAACCGGCCGAAACTCGGCGGTGCCACCGCGATGCCCCATGGCGCAGCGAGACGGCTACCCGCCACCAATTCCTTGATGAAGGCGCCGTCTTCGTTGAAAATCGCCACGGCGCCCGCACCTAGCGGGGCGCTGATCTGGTTGGCGCGTCCGGCGGGTGCGTACATTACGTACACATCGCCGTCGATGTCCTGCACGTTGAACGGAACCAGCCCCGCCGGGAGCGATGGATCGACGAATGCGCCGCTTCCCACGTTCACCGGGGCAAAGGCGCTGTCGAAGACGTCGATGCGGCCGGTGCCCGCGTTATTCGCCGCATACAGGCGCGTCTGTGCGCTGTTGATGGCCAACCCCGTGTAGACGGCCCGCGGGGTCGTGACCTGAATGAACGCGGTCGGGCCTTTGTCCCATGCGGAGATAGTGCCGTTCAAATTGGCGAAGATGAAGTGCGCTGGATTACCGTCTCCGCCAAGGCCCACAGGGAAGGACAAGGCGTTGCCATTGTTGACCTGACCCGTCGGTCCCTGCGGCCCTGCCGCGGTTTTCGGGATCGCAACCGTGAGCTTAACTTTGGTCACGCTCGTCTCGCTGGTTACGGCGTAGAGCGTCGACGTCGACGTCCCCTGATTGGAGACCCAAAAAGGACTGGTCGGACTGTGCGAGACGCCCCAGGGATTGACGAGGTTGGCATCGGTGATCGTGGCCAGCCCAGCAATGTCCGACACGAGATTGGTTTGAACGAATTGCGAGTCCTGATTGGAGTCTTGGGCTCGCAGCGTACTGAGCTTCGGGGCGCCGATAACGACCGACGTCATCATTCCCACCATAAATGTCCTAGCGACGCGATTGAACATTTCCTGATCCTCCTTGCAATAGGGGGATAAGCCGGCCGTCGTGGCGTCAAGCCTGCTCTCTCGGTGTCGTCACACCTTTGTTCCTCAGAGCAGAAGAAGCCAGCACGGCGGTAACGGAGTGGATGCGGAACCCATACTCTAGCCGCGTTGGTTCCGTGTCAAGCGCACATTACGATTCGGGTGCTGGGCTTGATCCGCAGCGCCGGTTTGAAGACTCTTTGGAGCGCTGTTGCTCGCGTCGAAAGACGACGATCTTGAGTTCTTTGAAGTCATTCGACCGGAACCGCAGAACACACCAGCTGTAGAGCGCGCTGGAAGAACGCGTAAAAAGCTGCCGGGAACACAGCGACGCGTCTCGCGAGTAACCGAAAAAGACGGCTGTTTTAACTGCCGAACAAAAACACCTGACAGGTCAGACTGATGGCCACAGGAAACATCCTCCGCTGAAACACGAGCGCAAGAACGTCACTGGCGCCCCCAATGCGCTGCGGATACCTCTTTCTCGTGTCCGTCGGCTCACCGCGTGCGCGACGACGGCAATACAAGCCCGGTCGCCGCGGGCACGAGCCCAACCAGCGCAAATGCGAGGCCAATCCGGCGTTGAGTGCGTTAGACCAATAGTTCCGTGCATCGCAGCACGCTCGGCCGCAAGCGGTGACTGCAGACGAGCAATCAGCCGGACGCGGCGAGCCGCGCGAACTGAACCTTCAACGCGTTGACCTCTGCCAGGTAGCGGCGGGCGTCGTGGTCGCCGCATCGCTGGCCGCGTCTGAGCCGGAACCTGCGGCGCGCGTATGCGTCGCCGGCCCCGCTCCCGCACAAGTGGATGACCGCCGCGAGGTCCTGCCGCTGCGGCAGTGAGGCGGTGGTGATGCGGTTGCGCTCGAGGGTGCGCGCGACTGTGCGATCCAGCAGCGCTGCGGTCATTTCCACCGCGTGCCCGGGCACTACTCGCGTGTAGAGCGCGTTGAACCAGCACGACCGCGGATCGTACCAAGGGCCGTCCTCGACCACGACGTGGTCATGGATGCAATAGCGTCTGGCTTCGGCGAAGGTGCCATCCGTGATCTGAAACATACCGACTGCGCTCGAGGCCGGCCGGTACACCTCAAATGGATTCCAGCTGAGTCGCCACCGCCAATAGGTCCGCGCAATCGGGTTGCCGCTGCCCTCTACCTGGGCCAGTGCGGCCAGCAGTTCCGGCGTAACGACCGCTGTGGAGTACTTGGCGAATAGCTTGCCGTACTGCCGCCAGGTCTGCACCGGAGGCTTAACGAGCGAGCCGCTGACCGGGAAGAATACTTCCGTCGGCTTGCGGGCGACCTGCACCATCCAGTTCACCGCCGCCCAAACCGCCACCAGGAGGACCGTCCCGAGCGCGATCTGCATGGCACGTGGGGCAACCTGCAAGACGTAGAGCGCCCGCGCGGCCAGGCGCCCGGCCGCCGTCGAGCGGCGCGCACGACGGCTTCGGGTGCGCGTCCTTCGGACCGCGCCGCGCGAAATCGTCGCGTGGGGCATGATGCGCATTGCTCCAGTATGCCCGGGCCGTCAGTTTCCCGGCCACTCCAACCGGAGGCGTGACGTAGTCACGGCCCCGCTCAAAAAATGCC
The DNA here is from genome assembly GCA_051985095.1 of Vicinamibacterales bacterium. Taxonomy (GTDB): domain Bacteria; phylum Acidobacteriota; class Vicinamibacteria; order Vicinamibacterales; family CAVVIG01; genus Gp6-AA45. The sequence goes on from JBPYEE010000752.1 coordinate 6,269, forward strand.
AACGAACTCGTCGTATCCGTGCCGGTTCGGCCCGAATTCCGGCTTCCAGCCGATTTTTCCCTTTCGCCGTATGCGCGTAGCCGCACACGTTAACGCGGACCCGACCACACCTTATTCATGAGTTGTTGAATCAGCGTCACTTGAATCGCCACCTCGGCGTTCTCTTCTGAATCCGACAGTTGAGCCCGGGCTCGCGACGCTCGCGCCCGCGACAGCCGCGGAGAACGACTTGAGCGCCCGTGCGCGCATCTGAACAAGACCGGGGCGCTCCGTCGAGTGCATCTCCGTGACCACGTTGACGTGCTGAAGCGGCTGCTCGTTCATGCCAGCGCGTTCATCTCGGGCTTTGGATGCGAACGCTCGTTGGGATCGGCACGCCGCGCGCCTGTCAGGGGCGTGTCCTGGCGGCGGTGCTCAGCGGCTTTCTGGACTCGGGTGTTCGATACGATCGCGCAGGCTTGGAATCGGATTCGATGGTCAGCGGCATTCGGCCTTTCGGCGAACGAATCAATCAGATGTGCTTGAAAACGGCATTCGTACCACGAACTGTTGACCGCCACTTGCCTCCCTGCCTGACGTTGCGGATTGCGCGCTTCGCCCAATGAAATCGATCGATTTTCACTTTCGCGTCGTGTCGCGCCTTGCTGGGTTCTGTCGCCGCTTAGCTCGATCCAAAGAGCACGAAAAGGGCAACGCCTGATCGGTTTCAAATGGTGGATGGATCTGAACCCGCGGAGTTCGGGTTATGACAAGGCGGAAGATCATCGCGCCTCGACGGATTGATACGCTTGAGACGATGAGATTGTAGTGATACGATTGAGGGCATGGCTACCGAGATGGTCACGGTTGATGAAGCAGGCAGGGCGCTGGGCGTGTCGCGGGCGACCGTCTGGCGCCTCATTCGTCGCGGCGATCTTCCCAGCATTCGTCGAGGTAGACGGCGGCTCGTTCCGGCCAGCGCTATCCAGAGGCGCGCACGCGGCAGTCGGACCGGGCAAATTCCGCCGTTTTCCAACGATCATCCGATATTTCGCCTCGTCGGTGCTGGCCGCGGTGGTGGCCGGAGACCTGGCGCGCGGGACAAGCACGCCATTCTCGATCAGTGACGCGCGCCGTTCTCTGGGATTCGAGCGCCATTCTAGCGTTGCTCGATTCCGACGACGCGGATCACGCACGGGCGGTCGCGGTTGCGCGCCAGATCGCCTCGGAAGCGCGTCCGAGCTTCATCACGAATTACGTCGAAGCCGAAGCGCACGCCCTTCTCGTCCGCAAGCTGGGGAGAGCGATCGCTCGTCAATGGCTGCTGACTGCGGGCCTTCCCGTCGTGCGGGCACTGCCGGGGGAAGAGCAGAGCGCCAAGGAGATCCTTGCGCGGCACACCGACAAGGATTGGACCTTGTGCGATGCGATCTCGTTCGCCGTGCTGGACGCTCGCCACGTGGCAAGGGCATTCACCTTTGATCACCATTTCGAACAATACGGGCGGATTCAGGTGCTCGGTCTTAAACGATGAGCCCGCCCTCGCTGGGTTTCAACGCGTGAAGTATTCGGCACTGTTTAGATCGCCGACCGCTCCGTCGCACGCATCCTGAAAGCCCAGGGTCTTCAGAAACGGTTCGGTTGGTTCCATAATCTACGGCTCGCTTCTAGGGGCGGATCAGCTCGAAGCCACCGCAGGCGGTGTGGGCCTGCCGCATTACGGTTGTGATTCCTCGAGAACGGAGGTTCGGCCCTCCGAATGCGCCCAGCTCTGGCGAGAAGAGCAGCCGGAAACGATTCACAGTAGTAAAATGAGTGTGTCGGTTGCTCCTACCTCGTAATACTCATAAGGAGGCGCGCCATGCGTCTCTCAAAGTTGTTTTCTACCCCAATAGCGATCGGAGCGCTCGTGTTGATCACGAATCCGGCTCAAGCACAGCAACAGCCGACTGGAGTACAGCATCGTACGAAGGGTGCGTCAGGATGCACCTGCAAAGCTGTCAGCCGTACGTCTGGGACCTCGGGCGCGGCTCGGACATCTGTGGCGGTTCACAAACGGGCGGCGGTTCGAACTGCCGTTGTCTTTGCATCACCCACGATCGCCACTCGTGTTGTAGTGTTGCCGCGTCGCTCCTCGGAGTCGTTCTATGTGGTCCGCCCGCAAGTGAATCTCGGTTCGGACGTATGGGTTGGGTCACCTGTCGCAATCGCTTCGTCGCGTTATTCCACGATGTCGATTACGCGAGCACCCGTCCATGTGCTATCAGTGCCGGCTGGCGGCATGAGCTTTAACATCACGCCAACCTTTGCGCGTATCTACGTGGACGACACCTACGTGGGCACGGCGGCGGATTTCGCCGCGATCAATACACCGCTTATCCTGACGCCTGGCCAGCATCGTGTGAAGATTAAGGCCGATGACTACAAAACGATGAAGTTCAACACGGAGATCCTACCGGGTCAGATCGTGCCGTATGGCGGTGTCATGGAGTCGCGAAAGTTCTGGGACATCCTGTAACATCGTATCGTGAGTCGGCGTCAGGCCGGCTCACGATAATTGTCTCCTGTCATTCAATAGTGTCCGTGTTCCGGCGGCGACGCCACGCGTCGCAATGCCGTCAACGAACTGCGCCACCCCGGATTGACACAGGGGACCTGCGCTACGGGCCTCGGCGCCATCGATGACCCATTTCCCGAGCCCTTGATGATTCCGCCCACGATGGTAGTGCGCGACGTATTCATGCATGCAACGCCCGCCGAGAATGACGCTCGCCCAACGCAATGATCCGTTCGAGGCATTCTTCCTGAATGGATCGAACAAATCTTTCGGCATGGGCATTCGCATTCGGAGCGCGATACGGCGTTCGGACGACACGAATGCCGGCTTCCAGCACGTTCTGAAACGGGCGAGCCCATTTCGCATCCCGGTCACAGATCAGCGCGCGACAGATCGCTGCATCGCCATCGCCAGCGTGCGCCCCACTGGCGCATGAACGCCTCGTCGCGATAAGGCGTCGACCCCGGAATCTGGCCCCGCCCAGACGCCAGATCGATCACGAAGACCGTGCACATGGTCACCAACCGCGCCATCCGGGGGACAATGGCACCGGCACGGTCATCGCGGAGTTCTGTCATCGGTAGACGGTTCGAGAGCGCTTGGACCCAGGCCGCATCGCGCGGCCTGGTCTTTCCCCGTAACTTAATGCTGGCTCATGGACGCGCGGAAGAGGCGGGCGGCTGCCGCTGTTTGCTGCAGGGCGACGCTCGCCGCCACGGAGTCGGTCACGCGTACCGCGATTTGGTCGGCCAGCTGCTCTTGACGCGGCGACACCGCGTGGGTGAGCCGCAGGAAATGCCTCCTTTTTCTTCCGCAAATATCGTTGATAGCGCCGCTCACACCGCCGCCTCGAGCCGTTACTCGTGGTGGAGCCCGCCCGGAATCGACCTTGCGACAACGCACTAGCTGGCGGGCAGTTGATGACCGTTCGCCGCCACGACTCGATCAGAGAGGATCCGGAAGCCCAGGTCTCAGGCGGCTATATGGGGGTGCGGTTATAGTGCGTCACCCATCGGAGCGGTCTCCACTGACTCACAGCTAGGATGAAGCGGCTGGCCTCCTTCGTGGCGTGGTAGCGTCGGCTCCACCTAACGAAGACGCGCTCAAGGCGCAAGAGAGGAGACCAGCCATGGAGTATGGTGCCATCGACCTGCACAAGA
>JBPYEE010000753.1:0-4159 GCA_051985095.1 Vicinamibacterales bacterium
CCGGACGCGGACTACTCGCTCGCGGGCTTCTCAGCCGGCGGCGCACTCACGCTTCGGATCGCGGGTGGTCGGTACGGACACGTGTTCGATCGCTACGTCGCAATCGCACCCGCGCTCGTCTATCCGAAAGGCGTCGCGCGGCCGAACAACGGGGGCTGGGCGACCGTGTCAGTGCCTCGGATTGGAGCGCTCATCGTCTTGAATGGGCTTGGCATACACCGGCTGGACGGACTGCCCGCTGTCAACTACGCCGCCCCGCCCGACGATGCCTTCTTCACGCGGACGTATTCATACCGGCTGGCCATGAACTTCTCACCGGGCTTGGACTATCTCACTGCGCTGAGGCATGCGACAAAACCTATCGTCGTGATTGCGGGCGCCGACGATGAAGAGTTCTACGCCGACCGGTATGCCGCGCTGCTCAAGCCGGTGAACCCGGACATTGCGATTGAGCTCGTTCCCGGCGTGGGACACCGTGACGCGATGAGCGCGCGCCCCCTGCTCGAGTCGGTGAGTCGGAGACTCCAGACGGTTGCCAGCAGATAAGCACTCTCCGGCTCGTACCGCCGCAGTCCGGACGGTCCGCTTCGCTGCACGCGCGGTGACTCACAAATGCTGTCGGTCGGCGCGGTTATCAATCGCGTCCCGAGCACGAACATCGCCGCTCCGCTCGAGACGAGCGCGCTCGTCCGAAGACCGGCCATCCGATGGCTCCACTGACGTTCGGCGCCGATGGCGGCACCCAACCAGGGGGGCGAGCGCCAGCTGCAGCGGGAAGACGAAGCCGTTCATCAGCGGTGCACCTTCGCCGCGACCTGGCAGATCTGCGGCGGCGCGGCGTTTGATGATCGATCTGAACGTCGAGCTGTCAATGTGTTGCCGTCCACGGCGTTCGCACCGTAGAGCTGCGGATGGTTGAAGACGTTGAACGCGTCGAATCGCAGTTCGAACGTCAAGCCGAGCGCCGTCTATGCGGAGGCCGCGACTATGCGCAGTTCGATTCGGTATTCCTCGTGAACCACTGCCGGAAGATGTGATTCTGTAAGCCGCCGGGTTGCGAGTACTCCGCATAGTCGGGATGCTCCCTTCGGCCATTGGCCGGAGAGGAGCATCCGATGGACGCTAACGCCCCGTGTACACTCGACGCCCTCGTCGAGCGGTACACCGATCACTGCCGACGTACGCGCGGACTCCGTGACCGAACGCTGCGAGGATACGCAGCGTTCGTCCGTCTCTTCGTCCGCGCGGTCTTCGGAAGCGACCTCATTGACCTCACACGTGTTGAATCTCGCGACGGAATCCGTGTCTTCGCAGCGTTGGGAGATCGATTTTCCGCGCGGTCATTGAACACCGTTCGGACGGCGCTCCGTTCATTTTTCAGATTCCTGCGCTTTGAGGGACTGTGTCCGGCGGCTCTTGAAGCGGCGATTCCCAAGGTCGCGTACTGGCGATTGTCCGCCCTACCGTGCGCGCTTCGGGACGATCAGGTGGCACGGGTGCTGGCGTCGTTTGATCCGTCATCCCCGTGTCGGCATCGCGACCGCGCGGTGGTTGTGTCCCTCGCCACGCTCGGACTACGGCCCGGTGAAATTGCCGCGCTGTGTCTTGAGGACATTGACTGGCGAGCAGGTCTTATCCGTCTACGGACCCGCAAGACACGTCGCGGCGCGGTGCTTCCGCTTCTGCGCGCGGCCGCCGAGGCCGCCCGATTTCGAGCACCGCGGTGTCCGCAATTGTGGCCCGGGCGCGTCGGCGTGCACCGGTCGATACGACGCTGACCGGCGCCTATATCTTCCGCCACACCGTGGCGAGTCGTCTGGTGCGCCAGGGCGCGTCACTCAAGGAAATCGCCGATTTCCTCGGACACCGCAACCTCGAGACGACGACGATCGACGCCAAGGTCGATCTGCCGGCGCTTCGTCGCGTCGCGTTGCCGTGGCCGGAGGTACGGCCATGACGCCTCCGCGCTTCCAGCGGACGGCACGCCGACATGGCGTCGGTGGTCAGGATGCGAGCGGGTCGCCCGGCGACCCGAGACGCTCGCGGTACAGCTCATTTACGGCGCTCAAAATGGTCGTCGATGCACCGGGCGGGACGTTCGGGCATCGCGCGCGTCAATCAGTAACCGACGTTAATGGCCTGTTCGCATTCGACGGCATCACTCGGCCCGTGCGCCGTTCTTCAAACGTCGCCCCATCTCACGCTAGACCAAGGAAAAGTTGCAAAAGTCGTCCCAGACGACCCACCGGGTTCTTCAGAGACTGCGCGCGGTTTCGCTGGGTTCGCTGCGGCCCGTGGCGCACGTTGCCCTGTTCTTGTGCGAAGCGGGCTTTGGGGCGCACACGCCTGCGATGTGCGACTTCACCAGCAAGATAGGCTCCCAGCGGCAGGAGACTCGCCGGCTGCTCATGGCTGGCGACGTATCACTGTGCGCTTGTCCGAATAGGCCAATCGAACTGCGACGTATTCCTCATGTTCGAATCCGAGTTCGCTAGCGATCTGCCAGATCTGGGCCTCCTCCTCCGCCGAGATCTCGTTGTCGGCGGCGGCGACGGCGAAGAGGCAATCCAGCAGATGGCGTCGCTGGACATCGCTCGCGATCTCTCGGAATTCACGCGTGACCAGGAAATCCTCCGTGCCGCCGAATAGCCGGTTCTGATGCTTCGCGATTTCCACGACCAGGACGGCTTGGGCCTCAGTGAGGGACCCGTCGCGTTCGACGATCTCGACCATCTTCTGGGTTTCTACATCGCTGATCTGGAGGTCGGCGTTGGCCACACGACTCAGCACATACGCGAAAGCTGCGAGGTGCCGAGCACTTGCCGGATCCAGCTGGTCTAATTCCCCGACGATGCGACGGACCGTGTCCGTGTCGCCGTGCGCTTGGACATCCGAACGGCGTGCGGAGTGCAACCAGTCGAGGAGGGACATTGAATGATCATTCAGCGATCTGAGCGCGCGTGCAAGATCGGTATTGAGTGTAACGGCTGAGACACAATCAGACAGATTTAGGTGCTCACCACGGTTCGCAGATGCTCACCCCACTACTCGCCCGAGAACTGTCAGGAGACAGAGCAATGCGGAATCGACAGAAATGCGGCACAGTCTCTGTTAATGGGACGATCTGCGGTCTCTGGCACGGCGGCGGCTCCGTTATTCGCACCGTAATGCCACGAGCGGATCGACGCGCACTGCACGGCGCGACTACGAGGCAGGCGCCGCGTGTGGTCCCGAACAGCAGCAGCGTGGCACCGGCAAGTGCGGGCGGGGCGGCAGACCGTATCTGCTTCGGACAGCCCGCTAAACCTTTGGTGTCCGCGCACCTGCCGATTGCCTCGATCATCCGTCCGCTACTCCGGGCGCCTCGGCCGCTTGAGGGAAGCCATAGCCTTAATCCGTGGCGTCGCGTTTTGTAGCGGCAGGACATCGTTGCTGCCGGTCGAGACGTGTTGTGCTGAAGCTACGTTGCATCCGGCGCGCGCCAAAATGGTTGACCGCCGCGTGCCATCCGGTCCGCTCTTGGTTCGACCAGCAGCTACAGCCTCGCGACCATCCGGTGTTTACCCGGATGCTCTCGCCTTTGGTCGCCTGGGCCTGGTTACTCGTCTTGCAGAATCGCGTGAGGGTTGTTTCTCAGTGACCGGTAGACGGCTGGGCAGCTTGACAACAATCCCATCGTGCCAAATATCGCACCGGCCGCTGCAAAGCTTGTTAGGTCTGTCGCGCGGACCCCGAACAACATGCTGCGAACGGCGTGACCAATCAACGCGCTGGCCGGCAGCCCGAACGCGATGCCGAGGCCAACAGCCGCGCCAATCGGCTGCCCGACGAAGCGGATGACGTGCCATGTGGTCGCGCCAAGCGCCACCCGTATCCCGAGTTCGCGCTGCCGCTCTGCGACGTGTTGGTTGGCCACTCCGTAGATTCCGATCGCCGCAAGAAACAGCACGAGGGCCGACAACCATGTGAGGACCGCCGCTCGCAATCGTGGCTCACCAATCGCCAATCGGCGAAGGTCGTCTAGCGTCTCGACTGAATCGATTGGCTGCGCCGCGTCAACGTTCCGCACCACTTGCCGCACAGCGCCCACGACCGATTCCGGCGAGCCCGCGGTCCGTATGAACAAGGTCATCTGCTCGCTGGGGAATTGATCGTGCAG
>JBPYEE010000754.1:0-18350 GCA_051985095.1 Vicinamibacterales bacterium
AGGCGCTCAGGAACGAGGACGTCACCGTATTCGGCGACGGCTCGCAAACGCGCAGCTTCACCTACATCACCGATCTCGTCGACGGGATCATCAAGTTGATGCTGTCGGAGGTGAACGACCCCGTCAACATCGGCAATCCGCGAGAGATGACGATCAAGGAGATCGCCGAAACGATCATCAACATGACGGGAGCGCGGAGCCGGATCGTCTACAAGCCGCTGCCGACCGACGATCCCAGGCAGCGGCGGCCGGACATCACGCGAGCCCGCACGCTGCTCGGGTGGGAGCCAAAGGTGGAGCTCGAGCAGGGCCTCGTGAGAACGATCGAGTATTTCCGACAGAAGGTCGCGCCGGCCTGACGCCCGCCAACTGGCGCGCGGCGGCGCCCGCGGCCCGGGCGTCGCGGCCGCTATTGCCAGCGAATCTGCATGTAGCCGGCCACGGTGAGCCCGAAGGTGTTCGCGAACTCGCGGTACCGTGGCGAGTCGACGACCGCCACCACATCGCGCGGGTTCGAGTGGCCGGTCACGTTGAACAGCTGCAGTCCGAGGTCCATGCCCCGGCCGAACAGATCGAACGTCTTGAAGGCAGTCACGTCGGCCGCGAAGTACGGGGGATACCGTTCGCTGTTCGGCGGCTCGGCGTACTGCTGGTAGATGTTCAACGCCGAGTACGGGAATCCGGTGCGCCACTCCACCGCCGGCGACACGACGGCGCGGAGCGGGAGCGAGAAGGTCGCCCACGACCGGAGCCGGTGCGGGACGTCCGACACGGTCGCTGCGCGACCGGCCGGCTCGAGCAGCGGGGCGTCGAGATTGGTGAACAGCGAGCCGAAATCGTTGACGTCCGCGATCGACGACGACCAGACGTAGCTGACGAACACCTGCGAGCTGTTCGGCCAGGTCTTGCGCGCGCTGAGCTGCAGCTCCCGATAGCGGCTCTGTCCCACGCCGACGAGCGGTACCGGCCCGCTCGCCTCGGGCACGACGACGGTTGGCAGGCGCGAGCCGTTCCGCTGCCGGACGCCGGCCTGCATCTCCAGGGACGGCGTGAAATGATGCTCGAGTTCGAGCGCCACTGCATCGGCTCGCGGCAGCGGCAACATGCCGACCGACGGCTGATACATCACCGTCGAGAGCACGTCGTGTGTAACCAGATCATAGGTGACGGTTTTCCGGGTGGGCAGCTGGCCGAAGGACTCCGCGGCCAGCGGCACCCGTCCGACATATCGGCCCGCGCTGCCGCGGATCAACGTCCGACCGTCCTGGTCAAGGGCATATCGCACGCCGACGCGGGGACCGGGGACCGCCCCCTCCGACGTCGCGCCGCCGTCGATCCGCACTCCGAGATCGATTTGCAGGCGCGCCGTCACATCCCACAGATCCCGCAGGCCGAGGCCCGCCGTCGTATCAGACGCCAGCAGGCGGGGCGCGGCGCCGAACTCAATCGACCTCACCAGATTCGCGTTTTCGTCCAGGATGCGGATGGTCTGATCCTGCAGCGACCCGTTCATGCTCCGATGCCGCATCCCTGCGTTCACCGAGAGGCTGTGGGTGCCGGCGGCGCGAAGACCGCCACGGTCCCATGTCGCGGACACCGATTCGCGATAACCTTGCACGTCGACGATGGAGAACCAGTTCTGGCGCCACCCCTCAGGGGTCAGCAGCGCGTCGCCGATGCCGCTTGCCGACAGCAACGTGTGGTGCCCGATGACGCCGACCCGGATGGTCAACAGATCACGCGACGTCAGCACCAGATGGTCGGTGACACCGCCGAAGAGATCGTTGACGCTGGTGTCGGGAGTGGTGCCTTCGGGCCGCAGCGAGCTGAGCGCCCCGGCCGTCTGGGTGGCGGGCGCCGACAACCCTTCCACGGTAATGCTGTGACGGGTCGACGGTTGCACGTCGACACGGGCAAACGAGGTGACTCCGGTCGTGCCGATGTTGGGACGGCCCGAGGCACCGGTCACACCGGGCACCGGGACCCGCTCGAAGTTGAACTCCGTCGAGGCGAAGAAACGGACAATCCCGATCCGCCCGCCGGCGTACGCGCGCGGGAAGAATGCTTCGATCCGGCCGAGTCCCAGGTTGCTCAGCCGCGGCCGTGGGATGAAGCCCTGGACGCCGCCCCGCCAGCGGTCGCTGCCGGGCGTCGTCTCGATGGACGCCGCCGACCCGAGGACATCGCGGAATTCCGCGGACACGGGCTCGCGCAGGACGGCCATACCCCGGACGCTTTCGACCGGCAAGTCGAGTGACGAGGTGGCACTGACCGGATCCGTGACATCGAAGCCGTCGATCCAGAGCGTCGACTCGTGCGGCCGCGTACCGCCCATGCGCAGCAGTCCGTCGCGTCCGCGGACGACGGCCGGCAGCAGCGGCAGCGACTGCAGGATCCGGGGCCGCGGCGCCGGCAGCCGCTGGGCGAGCGGCGCGGTCATCGTGCTGCCGAGGTGTTCCATCGCGGCGCCGGCGGACGTCAGCGCCGAGGCCACCACTTCTGTCGTTTCGGTCGCATGCGCCAGGCCGAGAACGATGCGCTGGGCGTCCGGGACCGGCACGTGTGCCGTTTCGAAGCCATCCAGCGAGACGTCGATCGTATCGTCTGATGCCGCCTCAGACAGCGTGAACCCGCCGTCGAGACCGGTCACCACCGAGGCGACCGTGCGGTCACCCCGATGAATCTCGACGCGCGCGCCGGGCAGCGGCAACCCGGTTTGGTCGACGACGACGCCGTGCTGTTGGGCGACGAGCCGGGCCGTCAGCACCACCATCAGGGCAAATGGCACCGATAATGAAAGGATGATGCGGCGATTCGTCGGCGCGGCGGTCACCTGCTTCTTCGCATGTATACCGCACCTCGCAATATGCCAAACGACAGAGCTGACGGCTGATCAGTATACGCCGGTGACGCCGTACGAGCGTGCCGGCTGGATCGCCGATGGCGTCGTGGGGGGGAAGAGTCTGTGGCTCGTCGCGCCGCTCAGCGCCGCGCTGCAAACGGCCTACCTTGAACCGCCGGAGTGGCAGCGGAGCTGGAGCGGGTTCGGGAAGCGCTACGCGCAGCGCGAGGCCGACGTGGCGATTTCGACCTCGATCGAGGCGGGGCTCGGCGCCTTGTGGGGCGAGGAGCCGCGCTACGTCCGGTCGGGCCGCCACGGAATCGGCGCTCGGGCGAAATATGCCATTGCGATGGCGTTTGTCACGCAGCGCCGTGACGGTCACCTCGCGCCGGCATGGGGCCGCTACGCGGGCAACACGGTCAACAACCTCATCGAGAACGCGTGGCTGCCCCCCGAGGTCACGACGCCTCGCCAGACGATCGTCCGGTCGGCGCTCGGGTTCCTGACACGCATTGGCGGAAACGCGTGGGAAGAATTCTGGCCGGACGTGAAACGGAAACTCCGCCGCCCCTGACTCGGCGGCTACCGCCCGCCGAAGCGCTCGATCGACCGCGCGTGCGCCGCGGCAGCCACCGCTTCACGGTTTCTGGGCGGCGCCGAGGTTTCGAGCGCGTCGATCAGGCGGCGCGCCACGCGGGCGACGTCGTCGATTGCTCGGGTGAACGCGGCCTCGTTCGCTTTCGAGGGCGCGTTGAACCCGCTCAGCTTGCGGACGAACTGCAGCGACGCGGCGCGGATCTCCTCGTCGGTCGCGGGCGGATCGAAATTGAACAACGTTTTGATGTTTCGGCACATACGTCAGTCGCTCAGCGCGTCAGCTTCCGGTACTTAATCCGGTGCGGCCGATCGGCTTCGGCGCCGAGACGCCGCTTCCGATCCACCTCGTAGTCCTGGTAGTTGCCTTCGAACCAGACGACCTCGCTGTCGCCCTCGAAGGCGAGCATGTGTGTGGCGATGCGATCGAGAAACCAGCGGTCGTGGCTGATCACGACCGCGCAGCCCGCAAAATTGAGCAGCGCCTCTTCGAGCGCGCGCAGCGTGTCGACGTCCAGATCATTGGTGGGCTCGTCGAGCAGCAGCAGGTTGCTGCCCCGCCGGAGCAGCTTGGCGAGGTGCACACGGTTCCGTTCGCCGCCCGAGAGCGTCCCCACTTTGCGCTGCTGCGCCGCCCCTTTGAAATTGAACCACGAGACGTACGCGCGTGACGCCACTCTGCGCTTGCCGAGCTCGATCTCGTCGTTCGCACCCGAAATCTCTTCCCAGACGGTCTTGTCCGGATCGAGCGACTCGCGGCTCTGGTCGACGTACCCGATGCGCACGGTCTCACCGATTTTCAGCGTTCCAGCGTCCGGCTTCTCCTGTTCCGTGATCATCCGGAACAGGGTGGTCTTGCCGGCCCCATTCGGCCCGATGACGCCGACAATGCCGCCGCGCGGGAGCGTGAAGGTCAGATCTTCGATGAGCAGGTTGTCGCCATAGCCTTTGCGCAAATGGCGCGCTTCGACCACGATGTCGCCGAGCCGCGGGCCGGGTGCAATGTAGATCTCGGCTGTTTCGAGTTTCTGCGCCGTGTCCTGTTTGAGCAGTTCCTCGTAGGCGTTCAGGCGAGCCTTCCCTTTCGCCTGCCGGGCGCGCGGCGACATCCGAATCCATTCGAGTTCGCGCTCGAGTGTCTTCTGACGGCGCGTCTCCGCCTTCTCTTCCTGGGCCAGCCGGGTCTGCTTTTGCTCGAGCCACGACGAGTAGTTGCCCTCCCACGGGATGCCGTGGCCGCGATCCAGCTCCAGAATCCACCCGGCCACGTTGTCGAGGAAGTAGCGATCATGCGTCACCGCAACGACCGTGCCGGCGTAATCCTTCAGAAAACGCTCGAGCCACGCCACCGATTCGGCGTCGAGATGGTTGGTCGGCTCGTCGAGCAACAACAGATCCGGCGATTGCAACAGCAACCGGCAGAGCGCGACACGACGCCGCTCGCCGCCTGACAGCGTCGTCACCTCTGCCTCCGGGGGCGGCAGGCGCAGCGCGTCCATCGCGAGCTCCAGCCGCGAATCGAGATCCCAGGCATTGGCGGCGTCGATCCGGTCCTGCAGCTTCCCCTGCTCCTCGAGGACCTTGTCCATCTCGCCGGACGACAGGTCTTCACCGAGCCTGGCGTTCACCTCGTCGTAGCGGGCCAGGAGCGCCTTGATGGGGGCGACCCCCTCTTCCACATTGCCGAGCACCGTCTTGGTGGGATCAAGCCTCGGCTCCTGGTGCAGAAAGCCCACCGAGATGCCTTCGGCCGCGAAGGCGTCGCCGAGGAACTGATGATCCTCCCCTGCCATGATCCGGAGCAGCGAGCTCTTGCCAGCGCCGTTCAGGCCGAGGACGCCAATCTTGGCGCCGAAATAAAACGACAGCCAGATATCCTCGAGCACTTTCGTATCCGGCGGATGGACCTTCCCCAGGCCCTTCATGGTGTAGATAAACTGCGGCATCGCGGCTAATGGCTCATGACAAACTGTCGGTTGCGAACGAGCGCTGCAAATTGCTAATTGTAAGTTTGCAGGCAGGACTTCGCAATTCGCAGGCGTGATGCGTCGGATTCTCCACGTCGATATGGACGCGTTCTACGCGTCGGTCGAGCAGCGCGACGACCCGTCGCTGCGCGGCAAACCGCTGGCCGTCGGCGGCCAGCCGCATTCGCGCGGCGTCGTCGCCGCCGCCAGCTACGAAGCGCGTGCGTTCGGCGTTTATTCCGCGATGTCGATGGCCAGGGCCGTTCGCCTGTGTCCGTCGCTGGTCATCGTGCGCCCGGATTTCGCGCGCTATAAGGCCGCGTCGGATGCGGTCTTCGCGATCTTCCGCGAGGTGCCGCCGCTTGTCGAGCCACTCTCGCTCGACGAGGCGTACCTCGACGTCACCGACAACGGCTGGGGCGAACCGTTGGGATCGGTCGTCGCGAAGCGGCTCAAGGAGCGCATTCTGGCGGAGACGCAGCTGACGGCGTCGGCCGGCGTCGCGCCAAACAAGTTTCTCGCGAAGATTGCCTCGGGATGGAAGAAACCAAACGGCCTCACGGTCATCAGCCCCGAGCGCGTCGAGCCGTTTCTCCAACAGCTGCCGGTCGACGCGCTCTGGGGCGTGGGGCCGGTCACGGCGACGCGCCTGCGCGCCCGTGGCATCGAGAAGCTCGTGGATGTGCGAAGCGCCGATGCGCAGCTGCTGCGGGACACTGTCGGCAGCATGGCCGAGTGGCTCCGTCAGCTGGCCAACGGCATCGACGAGCGGCCCGTGGTGCCGAATCGAGAAGCGAAGTCGTCCGGGTCCGAAAACACCTATCCCGAGGACTTGACCGATCTCGAGGCGATCCGCCAGGAGGTCGCCGAGATGGCTTCGCACGCGGTGGCGTGGCTCGCGCGACGGGAGCTGCTCGCCCGGACGGTCACGATCAAAGTGCGGTACCGCGACTTCACGACGATCACACGCAGCCACTCGTCGCGCCCCACACGCGACGAGACCGAGCTGATCGCTCGCGCGGTCCGGCTGCTCGACAAAACCGACGCTGGCCGCCGGGCCGTGCGGTTGCTCGGGGTCAGCGTGCACAACTTCGTCCGTCCCGGCGACAACGCCGAACTTCGGCTATTCTGAGGGGGCAGGGCTCGGGGGCCCGACCACACATGCTCAAGGGCACACGCGACGGCATCCTGAAGAAGGTTCAACCGGTGAGCATCCACGGGCAAGTGTCGTGGGATGTGTTCTTTACCGATGTGGAAGACCCCGACGGCCAGGTCACGGTGGCGCGCATCGGACCCGAAGCGGTCATCGGCAGCAACCTGGAGCCGGGCGATCGCATTCAGGTTGAATATGTGGTCGGCGTCCCGGTCAAGGTCGTGCGCGTGATCCCTACCGCTTCTCAATCCTGACCGTCCGGAGCTCGATGCGCGTCTTCGGCGTCTCGCCGTCGCGGGGCGCCGCTTCGATCGCGTCGACTGTGGACAGGCCGTCCACCACACGGCCAAACGCCGTGTAGTGGTTGTCGAGTGCCGGCGACGTGCCGGTGCAGATGAAAAAAGAGGTCTGTGCGCTGTCGGCGGCGTCGCCCCGCGCCATCGACACGATGCCTTTCACGTGCTTCGTGTCGCTGAACTCGGGCGCCAGATTGTGGACCAGCTTCTGCTGCTTGTCGCTGAGCGGCGCCAGGCGGCTGGTCAGCGCTCCCGTCTGAATGACGAACCCCGGCGCGACGCGGTGAAACGCCATACCGTCGTAGACGCCGGCGGCCGCCAGACGCATGAACTGGCGCACGGTGTTCGGTGCCTGGTCGACGAAGAACTCAATCGTGATGGGGCCGGCACCGGTGTCGAGCCGCGCGCGGTAGCCCGCGAGTTCCTGCGGCGTCTCGGTGACGAACGGCTCGGCCGGCGTGTCCCGAATCGTCACGTGCTTGACCTCTATCCGTTCGGTGGCCAGTCCTTTCTCGTCGACCGGCGCCTCCGAGATTTTCTGGAGCACATCCAAGCCGTCCGAGACATGGCCGAATACGGAGTACTGGTTGTCGAGCGCCGGCTGGTCGGCGAGCACGATGAAAAACTGAGATCCGGCGCTATCGGGTTTGCCGGGAATGGTCACGGCGGCCACCGAGCCGCGCGTCATTTTCGGCGCGCGCGGTTCGGCTTTGACGGCGTTCAGGCCGCCGGTCCCGTACAACGAGCGCTTCGACGCCTCCTTCGTGAGCGGATCGCCGCCCTGCACCATCCCGTACTTCACGACGCGATGAAAGATGGTCCCGTCATACGTGCCGGCGGCCGCCTGCGCCATGAAGTAGGCACACTGATTCGGTGCCGTCTCCGGCGCGAGGTCGATCACAAACATGCCGGCCGTGGTGTCGAAGACCGCCTGTTTCGGTGGCTGCGCGGCGAGCGGCGAGGCCAACCCGCAGGTCGCCATCAGGAGCAGCAGTGTCAGGCGGTTCATCGCGAACTCCTCATCCCGGACGTCAGCCGACCGGAGCGTCGATAATGCGGGCCGCATGCCAGATGTAGTGCAGGCTCGAGATCAGCGTGATTGCAAGCGAGGCCCACACGAAGGTATCGACGATCACCGAATGGTAGTTCAGGTAGTTGAACAGCATGGCGAACACCGCCGTCAGGATATAGGTGGCGGTGGCCAACTTGCCGAAGATCGACGGACGGAAGGTGCGACGGCCGATCGCCAGGTTCACGATCGCGACGGTCGCGACGATGACGACATCACGGCTGATCACGATCACGGTGAGCCAGATCGGCAGGCGGTTCGCCAGTCCGAGACCCGGAATCGTCAGGACCACGAAGGTCGTGACGAGGAGCAGCTTGTCGGCCATCGGATCGAGCCAGGCGCCCAGGCTCGTCTTCTGGCCGGACCGCCGCGCGATCAGGCCGTCGAGCGCATCGGTGATGCCGGCCACCGAGAACACGAGCAGCGCGTAGCCGAAGTGTCCGTAGACGACCAGGATCACGAACGCGGGAATCAGCAGCATCCGCAGCAGCGTCAGCTGATTGGCGGGCGTGAGCGCGGTCATCGCGTGGATCGAAGGCCCGCAAGGGATGCCACTCTGTCGATTGCCTCGATTGCCTCGGCGCCGCTGACCGGGCGCGACGGTTGGAAACTCTCGCCGGGCGACGTTTTCATCACGCCGGCCGTGACGACCATCGACGCGTCAGGATAGGCCAGGTGGCTAGGGGCGAGATCGGCGAACCTCCGTTGCACGCCCTCCCACGGCTGCCGCTGACCCGGACGCTGCGCCGCAATCCGCCTGAGCAGTCGCGCACCGGCCTGCGCCAGCTCGGTACGGCGAACGACGGTCTGCGGCTGGAACTGGTGGTTCGCAAACGGCTCCATGACCCCGGCACTGGCGACGGCCATGATCCAGGTGGCCGCCCAGCTCCCACGGACGTCGGTCATCAGCGCGGCATCGCTGCTCGGGAGACGCGTGAGCAGCGGCGCGAGCCGAATGCCGATCAATGCCGCGAGGTCGGCGCGCGTAATCTGCGGCGCCTGATCGATGGCGCGATACTCGGCCGGCAGGCTGGCGAGGGCGCTCCTCGCACGGACCGCTTCGAGGCGCTTCTCGACGTCGGCGCTGGCTTCGACGGCGAGCGAATCGGAGTATGCCTTCGCGGCGCCGTCAAGATCGCCTGACGCTTCGAGCAACTCACCGATTTGCTCGAAGGTCCGCGCGTCGCTCGGATCGAGCGAGGCCGCCTTCCGGTAGTACTGGAGCGCCGCCTCGCCATCGCCTTTCTGCCGCTCGACGGCGGCCAGCTCCCGGTAGAGGAACGGGCTGTCGGGCGAGCTGGCGATTGCCGTCATATACGCCTGTACGGCCTCATCGGCGCGCCCGGCGCGCGCCGCGGCCCGCGCGCTGGCGATGTCCTGCTCCAGGCCACGGAACGTCATCACGTCGACACGTTGCCGGATGTCGGCGAGCGATCCGTCGAGAGCCAGTGCAGAGCGAAAGGCCGCGAGCGCCTCACCGGGGCGATTCAGGGCGACCAGCGCCTGGCCCCGGCCGACCAGTGCCGACAGGTCGTTGGCGTTCCGATCGAGGGCGCGATCGAAATGCGGCAACGCAGCTTTCGCGTCCTTACCGGCCAGCCCCACATAGCCCAACCCGTCCTCGGCGGGGGCGAAGGCGGGGACGGCCTTCAACGCGAGCCCGAACTCGCGCTCGGCACTCTTCAGATCCCCGGCCTGAAGAAAGGTCCAGCCGCGCTGCTGCGTCGACGCCACGGGCGAGCCACGGAACTCGGGCGGCAGTGACGGCTCGATGAAGTCGGGGAACGTCGGCGCGGTGACGGTCGGAACCGGAATCGTCTTCGGCGCGCACGCGCTCGCCAGGACAAGCGACGCAAACAGCAGACGGCGCATCAGGAAAACATTATATCGAGCGGCCATCGAGCCAACCGAGCAGCCGCCGTGGGACGTCGGCCACGATTACGACCCGGCCGTCGCGAGCCTCATGCTGCACGACGGTCGCGTGCCTGTAGACGCGCGCGATCCGGTCCCGGTCGGTCGGGTCGTCGGCATCGAACGACAGCGTCACGCGGCGCACGTCGAGCGCGAGGCGTGACGCCATGGTGTCGGTCAGCTCGTCGATTCCCGCGCCCCGCAGCGCCGAGATACAGAGCGCCCCGGGGTCCTGATCCTGCAGGCGGCGCCGTTCGTCGGCTGTGATCGCGTCGCATTTGTTATAGACCTCGACGAGCGGCACGCCTGTCGCCCCAACCTCTTCGAGGACCGACCGGACGGCCGCCATGCGCCGTTCGCGGTCCGAGGCCGACGCGTCGACGACGTGCAGCACCAGATCGGCATCGGCAACCTCCTCGAGCGTCGCGCGAAAGGCCGCGACCAGGGCGTGCGGCAGCCGATCGATGAAGCCGACGGTATCGGACACGAGCAGTTCGCGGCTGTCGGGCAGACGGACCTGGCGAACGAGCGGATCGAGCGTCACGAACAGCGCGTCGGATGCTTCGGCCTCTGCCTTCGTCAATGCATTGAACAGCGTTGTTTTGCCGGCGTTGGTGTAGCCGACCAGCGCGACGGTTGGCACCGACGCCTTGCGGCGGCGTTCACGCAGCTGGGCGCGCCGCCGACGCACCTGTTCGATATCGTCGGCAATCGCGTGAATACGCGCGCGGATGCGGCGCCGGTCGGACTCGAGCTTCGTCTCGCCCGGTCCGCGCGTGCCGATGCCGCCGCCCAGGCGCGACAACGCCTCGCTCGATCCGACGAGCCGCGGAAGCCGGTATTTGAGCTGGGCGAGCTCGACCTGCAGCTTCCCCTCGCGCGTGCGGGCGCGACGCGCGAAAATATCGAGGATCAACTGCGTGCGATCGACGATCTTGCGGCCGACCTCGCCTTCGATCTGACCAAGCTGCGCCGGCGTCAGCTCGTTGTCGAAGATGACGACGTCGACGTCGAGCTCGGCGCACGACGCGGCCAGCGTCTGCACCTTGCCGGCGCCGAGAAACGTGGCCGGGTCCGGTTTGGGCCGTTCCTGCAGCACCCGCAACACGACCGAGCCGCCGGCCGCCTCGGTCAGTCCCGCCAGCTCGTCGAGCGACCGCTCCGCTTCCAGCCGGCGCGCGCGCCCCGAAATGAGCCCGACGAGCGCCGCCCGCTCTCGTCTCGCGCGTCCCGTCGTCACAGCCATCGCTGAATCTCGTTCCAGTCAATCGCCCCGGCGCGGACCAGCCGCGGGGACGTCGTCACATCCACAATCGTCGACGGCGGGCCGCCCGACGTCTTGCCGACGTCGATCAGCAGCTGGATCCGATCGCCAAGCGTCGCTTCCACTCGATCGGGATCGTTGGTGGCCGGTGCACCGCTGACATTCGCGCTCGTGGCCGTCACCGGACGGCCGCACAGCCGCGCAATTGCGCGGGCCACATCATGCTGCGGCACGCGGACGCCCACGGTTCCGGTGCCGCCGGTGATCGCCGGTGCAATCGCGCGCGGAGCCGGAATGACGATGGTCAGGGGTCCCGGCCAGTAACGCTCGGCCAGGCGGATGGCGGTCGGGTTCAGGACGCCGAGCGCCGCCGCAATCTGGCCGAGATCGGCCGCAATCAGCGGAATCGCCTGGTCCGCGGGCCGTTCTTTGACGGCGAACAGCCGCTGAACCGCGTCGCTTCGAAAGGGATCCACCGCGAGGCCGTACAACGTGTCGGTCGGAATCGCCACCACACGGCCAAGCCCGATCCATTTTGCCGCTTCCTCGATCGCATCGCGCTGCGGCGCGTCCGGATCAACCCATACTCGCCGCACGTTCCCTCACCCGACGGTGACGAACCGCACGCGCGCACGGTCCGCCCACCTTCAGAACCGAATCTTGACGTCGGCGGCGGCGGCCACGTGAATGCTGTCGATGAAGCGGATTTGGTGTGGATCGTTCTGCATGATGACGGAGCTGGTGCGGATGCCGTCGCCGAAAAAACGGACGCCGCGCATCAGGGAACCGTCGGTGACGCCGGTCGCCGCAAAGATGATATTCCGGCCCGGTGCCAGATCTTTCGAACGGTACACCTTCTTGAAATCGGTGATGCCCATCGCACGGCATCGCTCCTCGTGCTCGGGCTTGCTCACGACGAGCCGCGCAAAGATTTCACCGTTCAGGCAGCGCATGGCCGCCGCCGTCAAGACGCCTTCCGGCGCGCCGCCCGTGCCCATGACTGCGTGCACGCCGGTGCCGACGAGCGCCGCCGCGATCCCCGCCGACAGGTCGCCATCGCCGATGAGGCGGATGCGCGCCCCGGACGCGCGAATGTCGGCAACCAGCTTCTCGTGCCGCGGCCGATCGAGCACGATGACCACGAGGTCTTCGACGCTGCGCCCCAGGCAGTTCGCGATCGCCTTCAGGTTTTCGTGGACCGGCGCGTCCAGACTCACGGCGTCTTTCGAGCTGGGGCCGACCACGAGCTTCTCCATGTAGAGGTCGGGGGCGTGCAGCAGGCCGCCGCGGTCAGACGCGGCGAGGACCGCGATCGCGTTCGGGGCTCCGGTGGCGCACAGGTTCGTCCCTTCGAGCGGATCGACGGCAATGTCGACTTCGCTGTAGCGCACCGGTCGCGGCCCGTTGATGTCGGCGGCGTGGACCATGCCGACGCGTTCACCGATGAACAGCATCGGCGCTTCGTCGCGCTCCCCTTCGCCGATCACGATCGTGCCGTCAATCGGCACCGTATCCATGACCCGCCGCATCGCCTCGACGGCGACCTGATCGGAATGATGCCGATCGCCCTGACCCATCGTGTGCGCGCAGGCAATCGCCGCCTGTTCAACGACCCGCAGGAACTCGAGTGAGAGGTCGGAATCCATGATCAGACCTCGGATTTCGCCGTGACCCCGTGTGGCGGCAGCTGGCGGCGGGTGGGTCGATCGCTGCGGTAACCGAGCAGGTAGTCGGCCTGCATCAGTTTGTGAATCTCTCGGGTGCCCTCATAAATCACCGCGCCCTTGCAGTTCCGGAAGAAGCGGCCGGCGGGATACTCGTCGGAGTACCCGTTGGCGCCATGAATCTGGACGCAGTCGCCGGCGGCGCGCTCGGAGGCGACGGTCGCGAACCACTTTGCCAGCCCCGTCTCACGCGTGTTGCGCTGCCCCTGATTCTTCAGCCACCCGGACCGAAGCCACAGCAGCCGCGCCGCCTGGTAGTCCGACTCCATCTGCGCAATCATCTCTTTGACGAGTTGATGTTGCGCGATCTCGACGCCGAAGGCCTTCCGCTCGCGCGCGTACGTCACGCTTGCGTCGCGGCACGCGCGAATGAGCCCCGTCGCCCCGGCGGCGACGGTAAAGCGGCCCTGATCGAGCGCGAACATCGCGATCTTGAAGCCCTCGCCGACGTGACCGAGCACGTTGTCCTCCGGCACCTCGAGGTCGGTCATCTTGAACCAGCCGGTGCTGCCGGCGAGGATGCCCCATTTCTCCTTCATCGGCCCGCTCGTAAATCCCGGAAAGGTACGCTCGATGATGAAGGCCGTGAGGCCGGAGGTGTCACGCGCCCGCTTTTTCTCCGCGTCGGTCCAGGCCACGACCAGAAAGTGATCGGCGACGTCGGCGAGCGAGATCCAGCTCTTCTCGCCGTTCAGCACGTAGCGATCGCCCCGCTTCACGGCCGTCGCCTGCATCCCTCGCACGTCGCTGCCGGCGCCCGGCTCGGTCAACCCGTACCCGGCGATCTTTGCGCCCTGCGCCTGCGGGACGAGGTACTTGCGTTTCTGCGCGTCGGTGCCCCACGTCAGAAGCGACAGACAATTCAAACCGGCGTGGACCGACATGATCACGCGCAGCGAGGTATCGACGTACTCCAGCTCTTCGCTCGCCAGACCGAGACAGATGTAGTCCATGCCGGCGCCGCCGTACTCCTGCGGCACCGAAATCCCCAGCAGGCCGAGCTTCGCCATTCCGCCGAGGATGCGATCACGATCGAAATAATGCTTCCGGTCGTTGTCACGGATGAACGGCGCGACTTCCTTCGCGGCCCACTCGCGAACGGAGCGCTCGAGCAACTGCTGTTCGTCGCTGAGGCTGAAATCGATCATAGATCCGCGAATCGTATCACGCGCGGCGGGCGACATGCACCGGCGTGCGCCGGTCCATACCGAGCGCCGCCGCGGCGCTCGCGCCGTTGGCGGCAATTTCGAGGTGATCGCTGCTGCCGAACAGCGCACAGATTTCGCCCGGCGCCGCATCGGCGTAGGTGGCGACGAGCTTCGGCACGACGCGATCGCCGATGCGGATGTCGAGCGCGCCGCCGGCCGTAATCCGCTCGACCGCTTTGCGGTCGATGTTCGTGATGAGATTTCCGAACCGATCGACGCGTAATACGATGCCCGCGATGCGATCGGCGGCAATCTCGGGTTGCGGGATCTCCAGCCGCTGCAGCTCGCCCGCGGGACGTCCGAGCGCGGTCAGCTCGATCCCCTTGGCCAGCCACGCCGCGGCCGGCGCAAAGCGGTCGCGACCTTCGAACGTGCGGCTCACCGTCGGCCGTGTGTAGCGTCGCTCGGTGAGTTCGACGAGGCGCTTGGGCACGTGTTCGGCGAGAACGGCGGTCAGGACACCGTTGTCGGGCGCGACGAACTTGTACTCGTCGATCTGGACCGCGACGCCGCGGCGCGCCGACCCGACACCGGGATCGACCACGACCAGAAAGACTGTGCCGGCAGGAAAGTACTTGTACGACGCGGCGAGTTCCAGCGCGCCGGCCAGGACGTCATGCGCAGGAATCTCGTGCGTGATGTCGACGAGCGTCGCTTCCGGACAAATCCCGAGCGCCACACCCTTCATCGTGCCGGCGTAGTGATCGCGCGTACCGAAGTCGGTCAGCAGCGCGATGATCGGTCGGCCCATTGGCTTAGCTTAATGCGCCACTTCGCCAATGCGCCAATCCCTGCGAATCCGGCAGTTACGCCGACTTCCGGAAGAGAATCTCCCGCATGTTGTTCTGCAGCAGGAACGAATCCGACACGCGCAATCCCGGGAACAGCCGGATGATGTCGCGGTTGAGCATGGCGGTCTGGCGGCCGCGGGCAGCCGGATAGGTGCGGTGCTTGAGCGTCTGCTCGTCGGTGATGATGTACTTCGTGTACTGAGGGTCGGGCCGCGGCGTGGTCCCGAAGAAGGCCAGCAGGGCGCCCTCGGGCCGCAAGAGACGTGTCAGTTCGCCCGCCAGTTCCTTGGCCGACGCCTTGTCGAGATAATCGATCAGGTCCCAGGCGAGGATGCCGTCGACGGAATTGCTCGGTTGCCCGAAGCGCTTCTTCAGCGCCGCAGGCAGCTCCTCGAGCTTGTTGCCGCGCACGTGGCGATCGAGGTCGGCAAAGATATCCTCGACGAAGATCTTGCAGCCCAGCTGCTCGCCGAAAAAGGCGACGTTGCTGCCGACGACCGGCCCGAGATCCAGGAGGATGGGCGCCTCGCGCGCGGTCAACGCCCCGAGAAATTTGCGAAGAGCCTTCGTTGCGAAAACGGGATCGTCACTGGCGGCTGAGGCACGTTCCGACGGTCCGTCAGTGCGGCGCGGCGCGAGGCGGTCTAGCAGGCTCACGGGGAGGATTCAACGGTTCAACAGGCTCAAGCCGCTGGCGCTTGAAATTCCGCTGAACCGTGCGTTCGTCACGCGCGAACGGGCTGCGGAGTCGCCGGCGCCTGCTGCGGCGACGGCACGGCCTGCGGTTTGTCCGGTTTGGACTGCGCGGCGGGCGCGCTTTTCCGCTGCATGTCGACGCTGCCACGGAAGTGGGCGCCTTCCGCAATCGCGACGCGCGGAGAGATAATGTCGCCGTCGACCGATCCGTTGTCGCGGATATCGACCTTGTCGCTGGCAGTCACATTGCCGATGACCTCGCCAAGCACGATCACGGCCTTGGCAAAGACCTGCGCCTTGATGCGACCATTGGGTCCGATCGTCAGCACATGATCGCGGAGTTGAATGGTCCCTTCCACGTGGCCCTCAATCGTCAGATCCTCGCTGCCGTTCCGCTCGCCCTTGATCACGACTGACTTGCCAATGTTCACGATGTCTCTCTCCATGTGCTGGCTCGCCTCGGAGCGGACAGTGCCTCCCGCTGCTGGCGCGGGCGGCTGCGCCGCCGGTGGTTGTCCGCTTGCCGGACGGACTGCTTCATCGCGTTTCCACATGTACCTGTCCTCCGCCTGACGGTATTGCCTCGGCGCTAGGGGATCTGCCGTGTTTCTCGGACCGAAAGGTTCTAAAAAGTATATGGAGTGCTGGATCGATTGTCTAGTCCTTTCGTTACCGCGGTTTAGCAGGAATGATAGAATGAAAGGTTCACGATGCGTGTCTATTTTGACTACAACGCGACGACCCCGCTGACGGGCGAGGTGTGTGCCGCGATCGCGGCCGCCCTCGACGGGGTCTACGGCAACGCCTCGAGCGTCCACCACTTCGGCCAACAGGCAAAGGCCGCGATGGACGAGGCGCGGTCCGCCGTGGCGCGGCTGGTCAACGCGGACCCGTCGGAGGTGGTGTTTACAAGCGGCGGCACCGAGTCCGACAACTTCGCCATCCGGGGAGCGGCCGACGCGCTCGAGAGCACGGGCCGTCGGCACCTCATCGCGAGCGCCATCGAACACGAGGCGATCCTCAACACGCTCAAAGCGCTCGCCCGCCACGGCTGGCGCGTCACGCTGCTTCCGGTTGATGCCTCCGGCGTTGTGGTGCCGGACCGCCTGCGCGAGTCGATCACCGACCAGACGGCGCTCGTCTCCGTCATGCATGCCAACAACGAGATCGGCACGGTACAGCCCATCGCCGAGCTGTCGGCGATCGCGCACGCCTACGGGGCGCTCATGCACACCGACGCGGTCCAGTCCGTGGGCAAGATTCCCGTCGATGTCCGCGCCCTCGGGGTCGACCTGCTCTCGCTCTCTGCACACAAATTCAACGGCCCGAAGGGCGCCGGCATCCTCTGGATCAAGCGCGGCACCCGGATGCAGCCGGTGATGACCGGCGGCAAACACGAACGCAATCGACGGGCGGGCACCGAGAACGTCCCGGCGATCATCGGCCTCGGCGTTGCCGCCCGGCTTGCGGCGGCGAAGCTCGGCCAGGAAGGGACGCGCCTCTCAGCGCTGCGCGACCGGCTCGAAGACGGCATTCTGCGGTCGGTGCCGGGCACCGCGGTCAACGGCGCACGCGAAGCCCGTGTCCCGAACACGACCAACATCAGCTTCGATCGGGTCGAAGCCGAAAGCCTGCTGATCGCGCTCGATCTCGAAGGGATCGCCGTGTCGACGGGATCGGCATGCTCGTCGGGCACGCTCGAGCCGTCGCACGTGCTGCGCGCGATGGGCCTGCCCTCTCATCGCACGCAGAATTCGCTTCGGTTCAGCCTGGGCCTCTTCTCTACCGAGCAGGAAGTCGACCGCGTCATCGAAGTCCTCCCCCGCCTGGTCGAGAAACTGCGGGGGCTGACCCGCCGGCCCGCAGCCGTGTGATGCGTGTCGTCGTCGCGATGTCGGGCGGCGTCGATTCCTCGGTGGCTGCGGCACTGCTCGCCGACGCCGGCCACGATGTCATCGGGGTCTCGATGCAGCTCTACGATCAGAGCAGCGGACAGACCGCCTTCGGTAGCTGCTGCACGCTCGACGACCTGAATGACGCGCGGCGAGTGGCCGCGGCCATCAAGATCCCGCACTACATCCTGAACTTCGAGCGGCCGTTTCAAGAACAGGTCATCTCGAACTTCGTCCGCGAGTACGCGTCGGGACGCACCCCGCTCCCCTGTGCGCACTGCAACAGTGACGTGAAGTTCCAAACGCTGGCCGATCGGGCGCGGGGACTGGGGGCCGATGCCGTCGCGACCGGCCACTACGCGCGCGTCGACCGCCACCCGGCCACCGATCGATACCGCTTGAAGCGCGGCGTCGATCCCGCCAAAGACCAGGCGTATTTCCTCTTCTCGCTGACGCAGGCCCAGCTGGCACTGGCGGTTTTTCCCGTCGGCGATCGCCCGAAGGAGGCGGTCCGCGAGTACGCGCGCCGCCGCCGGCTGCCGGTCGCCGATAAGCCGGACAGCCAGGAGATCTGCTTCATTCCCGACGACGACTATGCGTCATTCGTGGCGGCGCATCACGCCGCGGCCTCGAGCGAGGGCGCGATCGTCGACGAGCAGGGACGGGTCCTCGGCAGTCATCAAGGGATCCATCGGTTTACCGTCGGGCAGCGAAAGGGTCTGGGGCTGGCCGCCTCCCCGTCGGGCGCGCCGATGTACGTGCTTCAGTTGCGCCCGGCCGACCGGCAGGTCGTCGTAGGCCCGAAGCACGCCCTCGAGCGGACCAGACTCCTGGCGTCGGAAGTGAACTGGATCATTGCGGCGCCGGCGGGACCGATCCGCACCCAGGTGCAGATCCGGCACCGCCAGCAGCCCGCCCCGGCGACCGTCCGGGCCGCGGACGG
>JBPYEE010000755.1:0-2253 GCA_051985095.1 Vicinamibacterales bacterium
GATCTCGCGCGCGCTGGTTGCAATCCGTACCGAAATCACCAACGCGAGCGCGAACCAGCCCAGCACCCACAGCAAAAGGACGTGGCGCGTTAGATACACAATGACGGCAGGTTGTTGCTCGACGAACAATTGCTGCGTCGGGAACGGCGCTAGGTCTACTTCGCCCGGCGGTGTCCAATAGGCATAAAACTCGTAGGCGCCATCCGTTTGCGCGAAGCGTGCACGAATCTGGTGCAGTCCGCGCCTCACCGCGATGGTCGCCATTCGGTGCGTTGGAAAAAGAACATCTCTGCTGGCGTCGACGACGACGTGCCCGTCAAGTTCGAGAGACGAGCCATCGTCGCTCCGCAGGTCGAAAGCGTATTGGCCATCGCGATCGGTCCGCAGCCAGCCGCTCCATTCGACGCTAAAGTCCCGCTGCGGCAACGGCGCCGCCGCCGCGGTCATGAAGTCGAGATTCATCTGCGGCTCGACGCTTACGACAGTCGGCCTGAGCCAGTCCTTATTGGGGTGGAACTTCGCCGTGATCCCCCGGTGCGGCCAAACCCACAGGATTGGCACGAGGAGGATCGGCACGAGAAGAATACGTGTCAGGCTCCGCATATTCGCGTTCGAGCGTCCGTTTCGCCGCAAAACACATCAGTGCCGGCCAACAGCTCCGCGTCGCGCTGCGACGGAACCAATCGGTCGGTATCGCGCACGCGACAGTCTCGCCCATGCCGCGCGCCGAGAGGCGCAAGGATTTCGTACGCTCCGAATTTCCCGCCGGTCTTCAGGGGCGCGGTGAGAGTGTCGGGATTATACCGATCTGCTTTCAAGCGCTCACATGCCTCGGTGAACCTCCCGATTTTCGTGAGGAGGTCTCCGCGAACCCGTCGTGTGCGAATGGATGGGCCGCCCCCGATTGTCAAACAGCCTTACCCCGAGGAACCGTCCGCGCTAGTCTAATGTATCCGGCCTCTTTGTGAAGCGATCACCGCTTCGGGCCACGATGGAAAGCGGGGCGGGTCCGTCCTCACTAACCTCCCGGTCTTCTCTCCGTTACGGATGCTAGCGCAACGCCACCAGAAAGACGTCGCTGCGGTAGAGCCCGCCTGGTTGAATGTCTGACCCGACGGCAAGTCCCAACGTTTTCTCCCAGTTCGACGTGAAAATGGCCCACCGGCCGTTCGGCGCGATGACGGCGTTCGGCACGTACCAGAAGTAGAGCGCCTGCGAGGGATCTCCGTCATACGACACGTCAGACCGATGGTGCGCGAATCGCCACACCGCGGCCCCCGACCCGGCTTGATCCGTCTGGACGGCGACGATCTCGTCGTCCCACGCTCTCCATGGCGCGGTGTTATACGTGCCGTTGTAGTACCGATACAACGAGGACAGGACCGGCACGAGCGTTCCCGCTTGCGCGTTGTTCCAGGAGGTGTGATCGGCCAGGTAAATTTCGGTTGGCGTCAACACCGGATTGATCAGGTCGGCGGTCGTCGAGGGCGCGCTGAGGCTTCTCGCCTGCCATTGCGCCGCATCCCAGCTTGTCGTCGTGCAACACGCCTGGTTGACGAGCCACTGGAAACCCGCCGCGTAATGGCCGCCGGCATTCTGATTGACGGCCACAACGGTGCCAGTGTTGAGATCCCAGACATAGTACGGCACTGGCTGTTGATCGACGGTTTCGAGAAGCACGTACCGTCCGGACTGCTCGATCCAGGCGTGATGCAGATAGACGCCGAGCGGAATATTGGTCGTCGACGCGGCGCCATTCATCGTGATGGTCGACGAGACGGAGTCGAGCACGACCGGAGCGGCGCCGCTCGGCTCAAAGACCGCCACTTTGTAGTGGCTGTCCTGTGCACTGCCCCCGAACAGCACGCACAGCTTCTCAGGCGCCGTGGCGCTCGACGAGAGTGCGCCGGCAAAGGTGCCGGTCGCGATCGTCGTCACCTCGCCGAGATTCAGGATGTCAGTGTAGGTGAGCGTGTTGAAGTCGAACGATCGCACGATCGGCCAGTCGTTGACGGAGTCCTGTCGCGAGCCGAACAGCAGATTCGACGACACGAAACTGAATTGCGGCTCCACCTGGGACGAGATGACGAGGCCGCCATCGCCGGTCATGCTTGGGGTGATCCGCGACGCCGTCATGCTTTTTTCATCGAACGAGTACGGAATGAACTCGCCGTCGATGCTTCGAACATAGAATCGATCCGACGTGGCATTCCAGGCCATCTGGTGAGCGGCAGAGGGGACGGTGAACGACCG
>JBPYEE010000756.1:0-8781 GCA_051985095.1 Vicinamibacterales bacterium
GACCTGTCCGCCGAAACCTGAAGTGATCGGGAAAGCAGTTCGTTATCTCTCCGGAGCTTCCGACGTGCTACCACGCTCGATTCGTTGGGCTGACATCGCCGGCATCGGCGCGGCCGCTTGCGGAATGGATGGACGGAAGCGCGCTGACTTTCGACACAACCCGGATCACAAAGCCGAACTACCGATCGGGTCGGCGTCGGCAGGCAATGATCGCGGTACCCACGTTCGGTTGCCGCAGGTGCCGTCAACTAGCAAATCTACTAGGACCGCGGCGGCGCCAAAGCGATGGCGCCGCCACAGCGTTGTTTGCAAAGCCGGTTACTGTTTGCACCGTCGTCATGAACGCTGACCAGGCCCTGTGCTCGTTACCGGTTACACTTCATGCTCCTCATGGCTCGCGCCTGACCGGTTGAACGGCTGCGCGGGCGCCACATCGTTGGACGGAGGGTTTCCGTGATCAAACGTCCCACTCAGACGATCGCGCTGATCTGAATCGGACCACGGCTGAATCGCTGGCCTTGAATCTGTTCATGCAAACGCCCATCGGGCTCGCATCTCTCGATCGCGACCTGCGGTACGTCTTGGTGAACGACAGCCTGGCTGCCATCAACGGCATTCCCGCTGCGGTGCATGCCGGCAGACATGTTGCGGACCTCGTCCCCTCGATCGCTGCTTCCATTGAAGCGATCGTGGCGCGGATCATCGCCACCGGCGAGCCACAGCTCGGTCAGCAACTCACGGGAGAAACTGCCGCCAGGCCGGGCGAGCAGCGGTGCTGGACCGCGAACTGGTATCCCTTACGAAACGCCGCTAAGGAGATCGTGGGCTTTGGCTTGGCCGTCCAGGACGTCACGCAGATTGAGGAAGTCCGGCGGGCCAGCGAGAAGGAGCTCGCAGGGGAAGCGGCGGCCCTCGGGGACCTGTACGAACTCAGTGGGCGCCTGTGGCGTGCAAGAAGCCTTTCAGAGGGCATCGACCCGATGCTTGACGGCGTGATCCACTTGCTGGCTGCAGACAAAGGCAACGTGCAGCTGGTCAATTCAGAGAGAGGCGTGCTGGTCCTGGTCGCGCACCGAGGCTTTGGAAAACCGTTTCTCGAGGCGTTCGCAGAAGTGTCGGTGAACGATGAGACCGCCTGCACCCGCGCGTTGCGGACGGGCACGACCGTCGTGATCGAAGACATCGAGGCCGATGAAGGATGCGCACCGTTTCGTTCGCTCGCCCGAGCGGCCGGCTATCGCGGAGTAACAAGTGCGCCGCTGATTGCCGCCGACGGATCGCCGCTCGGAGTGCTGTCAACACATTTTGCGTCACCGCACCAGCCGAGCGCGACGCAGCTCCACCGATTAGATCTCTACGCGCGCCGTGCCGCCGCATTTATCGAACGGTGCCGGCTTGAGGATGCCCTTCAGGAGGCCCATGCGGCGCTCGAAGCACGTGTCGAGGCTCGCACCCGTGAGCTCCAACACCGTACCAATCAGCTTCGCCGCCTTGCCTCCGCCCTGACGGTCGCGGAGCAGCACGCGCGCGAAGGTCTCGCTAAGACACTGCACGACGGCGTTCAGCAGTTGTTGATCGCGGCTCGGATGCAACTCGAATCACTCACCCGGGGCGACGGTCGCGAGCGGCGGGGCTCCGCCGAAATCCTCTCGATTGTGACAACGCACCTAGATGACGCCCTGTCGGCAACGCGCGCCTTGAGTATCGAGTTGTCCCCGCCGGCGTTGCGGACCGTGGGTCTTGTCGCAGCGTTCGAGGAGTTGGCGGCTCAGATGAGTGGCCGGTATCGCCTTGAGGTATGCCTGTCGCTCGACGCTATCGCCGAACCGGACAGCTACGACGTGCGCGTGCTTGTTTTCGAGTCCGTGCGCGAATTGCTGTTCAACGTGGTGAAGCACGCGACGGTGCGTGAAGCGTCCCTCGAATTGGCGGCACAAGGCGACGAGCAGTTTCGGATTACCGTCGCCGACCGCGGATCGGGCCTGAACGTAGAAGCGGTCACTCGTCACTCGTCCAAGTCAGGTGGCGGCCTGGGCTTGGTCGCCATCCGTGAGCGATTGATCCTTTTGGGCGGGCAATTTGAAATTGAGAGTACGCCTGGGCATGGGACACGCGTCACACTCGTGGGTCCGCGTCTGAGTGCTCCTGTCGCGCGCGGGTCGCTACACGATGTCGCGCGCACGCCAGCCCCGGCGCCGGCCGTGCGCGCGCCCAGGCAGAACAGCGCACCGGTGAGCGGCATACGGTTGCTCCTCGTGGATGATCAGGCAGTCGTCCGCGACGGACTCGCGGCCGTCTTGGCCGACTACCCGGACTTCACGATCGTTGGCGTGGCGGCAGATGGCCTTGAGGCGATCGAGCAGGCACGTGTGCTCCAGCCTGACGTCGTCGTCATGGACATCCGCATGCCCGGACTCGATGGAGTCGCGGCGACACGCCGTATCCGCCAGGAGCTTCCCCATATCCAGGTAGTCGGCCTGTCCTTCGCTGAAGGCCTACTGGCGGGTCAAATGGTTGCGGCCGGCGCGGCGGCGCATGTGGTCAAAGGCGGGGAATTGGACGTGTTGCTCGATCACCTTCGCGCTGCCCATAGGATAGCGCAACATACCGGAGCGACGTGACGATCTGAGGGCGCCATTCAGCTAACCGCCCTGTGCGCGGAAGCGCTCCACGCCGGGGGTCGGCGTCTCAAGCCGGATTGAGCGCGCCGAGCGACCGGGCGAACGGGCCACCGTCCACCAGGCTCGCCAACTCACTCGCGCAGGCCTGGCGCCCCGGATCGGCCGTCGCCCGCCATCGCTCCATCAGCGCTTCAGAGGCATGCCGCGGATGGACGGCACATTCGGCCGCATGCCGACGCATCAACTGCCGGCTCGCTTCGCCGCGCAGGGCGTAGCCGACCGGACGGCCGCGCCAGGGAAACCAGTTATCGAGCCGATCGGCTGCCAGCCGTTCTGCGGTGACATCGCCACGTATCAGGGCGCCACCGGGAGCGCTTTATCCGCTCCGATTCACGCCAAGCCTTGCGATCGGTCGTCGCTTCGGGATCGCTCGCACCATCTTCCGACTGGATAATCGCGGCTCTATAGGCGGCCGCCGCGCCAGCGGCTTCCTTCAAGTCTCGTTCTCGAAAGTGCCTCGGCACCGGCATCCGTCCACATCCGGACATTTTGAGCCAGGACCTTCCGACGAACGCGAGCGACTACTCGCGACTAGAAGAGCGCGTTGTGATCCCTGATTGTGGAGAACCGAGTGCGCTCGCCGCCGCACCCGGCCGACCTCGGAATGCCGATGTCCTCGACTGGTATTCGCAGAAATTTAGCGTGAACGTTGCCAAAACGCGCTCGATCTCACCTGAGGTGGTTCGGGTACCCACTACGGCTGACAGTCAGGCGTCAAGGCACCGTTGTTGTATCGATCTAGCACGTTTGCGTCGTTGACCATTTGCTGCCCGATAGCGGAGGAGGTCCCGACGTTGTAGGGCAGCTTGCCAAAGAAAATGAACTGACTGAGCAGCTTATCCGCGTCCGCGATGGTGCTGCGAATCGGAGCCGGATTAGAGCCGCTCGCGATGTTCAGCTTGGCCGCGGTCAGCTGGTGGGCCAAAATCACGCTGGCATCGCCCCCGGGCGGCGTGTCGAAGAGTGTCAGGAGTTCGGCCTGCGTGTAGATCTGGCTCCCCAGGGTAAGGGAGGTGACCGGCCAGGTGTCGGGATGGTTTTTCCAGAAGCCCTGGCCGAGCGAGCACGCGAATGTAGGCGTGATGGCCACCCCAAAGCCACGCTTCACCGGCACAGTGGCCACTACGGTGTTGGTCGCCGTATCGATCACCGATACGGCGTTGGGAACACAGCACTCTCCAAAATCTCCAAGCGTCACATACGCACGGGTTCCGTCCGGCGTGATGGCCACCCCACTTGGGCCACTGTCAAAACTCCCCACCCGCACGGGCACGGACGTTTGGGCGTTCGCAGAAGGGCGACCAGACATAAGAGAGCGGCTAGACTATGGGGAAAGGCCCAGCGTTGCGGTCGCCATCTGCCCAGCGTCTGCACCAGCTGTGCCGCTAGATATGGCCTGCGCAGCGAAGCTGACGTTGCTCCCATAGAGGCTCCGCTTCAGCAGCGGGTCTCCACGATGAGACCGCCTTACGATGACCGACCACCGCCTCGTCATTGCATCCAATCGGCTACCAATCATGACAGCGGTCGTCGACGGTGAGCTTGTGCTGTCGCCGGCGTCGGGTGGGCTCGCGACTGGTCTGCGGACCTGGCACGAGCATTCGGCGAGCGTCTGGGTCGGTTGGCCCGGCGCACTCGGCCACCTGTCGAACGCGCAGCGCCGGGCGCTCGAAGCGCAGCTGGCGGAACGCCGCATCGTGCCGGTGTACTTGACGCGGCGGGAGGTACGCGAGTACTACGACGAGTTTTCAAATGCCGTGCTCTGGCCGGTGTTCCACTATCTGCTGGAGCGGCTGCCGCTTGAGTCCGCAACGTGGGAGACCTACCGGGGCGTGAACGAGCGATTCGCCGACCGCATCGCGACTCAATACCACGCCGGCGATCTGATTTGGATCCATGACTATCACCTGCTGCTCGTACCTGGCTTGCTGCGTCGTCTGCTCCCAGACGCGCGCATCGGGTTCTTTCTGCACATTCCCTTTCCCGACGCCGAGGTCTTTCGCACCCTCCCGTGGCGGCGAGACATTCTGGAGGGGCTGCTCGGCGCGGATTTGATTGGCTTCCACACGTATTCGTACTTGCAACATTTTGCCGGCGCGCTTGCCGATCTGTCCGGCGTCGAGCCCGAAGACGATGGCGTCTGGGTGGATGATCGGCGGGTGAGGCTGGGCGTCTTCCCGATGGGCATCGACGCCGCGGCCTTCCAACAGCTGGCGTCCTCACGTGCGGTCGAGGAACAGGTCCAGATGATCCGTCGCGAGGCTCAGGGTCGAACGATCCTCCTGGGGGTCGACCGCCTCGATTACACGAAAGGTATCCCTCGCCGGCTGCTGGCGCTGGAACGGCTGCTGCAGAACGATGCGTCGCTCCGCGATCGAATTCGATTGATTCAGGTTGCGGTGCCATCGCGGGATGCCGTGCCGAGTTATCAGGAAATCAGCCGGGAGATTGATCAACTGATCGGCCGTATCAACGGGACGTACGGCACGGCGACATCGGTGCCCCTCCACTACCTCCATCAATCGGTGACGCAGGATCACCTGGTGGTGCTGTATCGGGCGGCCGACGTCATGCTGGTGACGCCGCTGCGCGACGGCATGAATCTCGTCGCGAAAGAATACGTCGCGTCGCACACCGACGATGGTGGCGTGTTGGTGTTGAGCGAGTTCGCCGGTGCGGCCGACGAACTCCACGAGGCCATTCTTGTCAATCCGTACGACACCCGCGACCTCGCAGCCAAGATCGGCGAGGCGCTGGCCATGCCCATGGACGAACGCGCACGACGCATGCGGGCCATGCGCCGGCGCGTGATGACGCACGACGTGCATCGCTGGGCTAACGACTTCGTTCACGCCCTGGAGCGCGATCCAGGGCGGGAAGCTCGCGCGACTCCGGAAGCCGCGCTGAAGGATGTGATTCCACAGCTGCGCACGGCGGAGGTGCTCGCGCTCCTACTCGACTACGACGGGACGCTCGTGCCAATCGCGCAAACACCTGAGCAGGCAGCCCCGGATTCGGCGTTGTTGCAACTGTTGGCCAGCCTGGCCAGACGCCCACACACGTTGGTGCATCTCGTCAGCGGTCGTCCGCGGGAGACGCTGGAGGCATGGTTCGCCGAGTTGCCAATCACCCTCTGGGGCGAGCACGGCATTTGGGTGCGGCGGGTCGAGAACCGCGACTGGCAGGAGGCATTCGCGGTTCCCGACGTTGGATGGATGAAGCAAGCACGCGCGGTCATGGAGGACTTCGCGGAGGACACCCCGGGTGCCTTTGTGGAACAAAAGCGCGCCTCGATTGCCTGGCACTACCGGCAGACGACGCGAGCCTTCGGCAACGCGCAGGCGCGAGCGTTGCGCGTGGCGCTCGCGAAGGCGCTTGCCAATGCGCCTGTTGATATTCTCGAAGGGAAGAAAGTGCTTGAGGTCCGGCCGCGCGGCGCCGGCAAAGCGCTCCTGATCCACTGGCTGCTGTCCCATGATCCGCCCCCCACGCTCTTGGCCGCATTCGGCGACGACCGCACGGACGAGGAGCTGTTTGGCGCGCTGCCGCCGGGATCGATATCCGTCCACGTGGGCCCTGGCGCGTCGATGGCCACGCATCGATTGCGCGACTGGAGCGGCACGCGAACCGTTCTGTCCTCGTTGATCCCGTGATCGCTGTCGCGAGCAGGTGCCCATGCGGACAACGGTCGAGGATGGTAGCCGCCGGCCTGTGAATTAATCGTCAGCCCATTCATCGAGCCGAACGGCCTGAGGTGGCATTTCAGGACACTGACACCTCTTCTGCAAACGCCTCGCGCTTCAACGGCAGGACGCCACAGTTCGACCCTCTAACCGTCAGCCGAATGCTTGACGGCCGGACCACGATCTGATCTCTCAAGCGGCACAGTGACGTAGAACGCAGTGCCCTCGCCGACGGTGGACTCGCAGCGGATGGACCCGCCGAGCGCCCTTCATGCAATCCGCGACGATCGCAAGCCCGAGGCTCATGCCGGCGACTCCGACTTCACGATACAAGCGCGAGTGCGCTCGGAAGAAGCGATCGAAAATGGCCGGTTGGTTGGGTTTGGACGCGATTGTCGACTCGGGTTGCCGATCCTGAACACGCGCCATTCGAGCGAGTGATTCGAGTGAATTGATCACGAGGATGATCACCGGCCGCAGACCGGTGCTGCCGCTGACCTCCGCCCGCCGAGGAACGTTCGCCCAGGAGGTACGACGCAAACCGCGATCAAGCGCCGCGATCGGCTCGGAGGCTTTGTACACACACATGGTCGCCGCCGCGTCATCGCGTGTTCCCTTCGTCCGTTTGTCGACATTCGTCGACGCCGGGCCGATCCGTCAGACGTCACACCGGCCATCGCGGCGTGCCAGCGTGTCGGGGTTCGTCCGCTCGACGCGTTGGTTCTGAGGCGTCGATTCCTGCGCGACCTTCTGACGCTTTCGCTGGCTTGCCATGCCGCCTCTTCTGCCGGCTTCGCGCGCCTCTTCGCTGCTCCATTCGTGAGCAGTGCCCTTGAGGTGCGCGGCTTTGCCCGCCTTGCTCGCAATCTCGCGTTGCCTGGTCTGGTCCATTGAAGCAAAACCGCGATACGTGATGGCCATATGGTCCTCACACACTGGTGAATTTCAACAGCGTCGGTCTCGGCATCGCCTGACAACGTACCGCGAGCGCGCGGGTGCAACTGATGTGCCGCTATCGTTCGCAAGTCTTAAGAACGTGGAGCATCGGACCGTGCATTTGCGCGATGCGGTGAGGCACGTGAACAAGGCGAGCGGCCACAACCAAACAGTCGGCGCCGTGGTCACGTGTGACCTTTTTACATAGTCGAAGACGACAGTTTTCTGCGGCTCTGCTGAGCAATAAGGCCTCTTCCCGTGTGGTCTAAGTAGTGCGCAGTAAGTCGGCATGCGTGGCGTCGAGGATCCTCAACCTCAGGAGGAAGGAGATGATCTCGAAGTTGCGGACGTCCGGACTAACGCCATGTCAGGAGACTGGATCAACTCGATTGAGCATCTGCTCACGTTGATCGCGCCACGCACGGTCGGACGTCACCGCGTACTTCGACGGCTGGCGGAGCTCAGGCAGGCACAACGGGAGGCATCGCATCAACGATGCCCGGTGCCTGCTGACGCGCGAACTGGACGCGCTGTATCACAAGGCTCCATCATCAGTCTGGCCAGACGGCGTATTCGCGATATGGTGTTGATGCTGGCGTACGCGTAGCGCTATGAGTCTTTCGAGAGTCGTCCGGCGCGTATCCACGCGAGTCTGCTCGTCACCGAGTGCCCCGAACACGCTGCCGGTCGCCCGGCGCTCGCCGTGGCCCGGGTCGGGTGTCCACGGTGACGCCGTTCAGAAAAACGTGAACCGATCGAAGCCGGCGCGAGGAACGGCCTCGCTGCGTCCTATCAGTGGCAAGAGAGACACGTGGTAACCCGGTCCCCGCGTCGTCCGCGCGAGGCCATCCTGAATCCCAGCCGTTGCCTTTCACGTGGTTGCGCCAGCGGTCGCCAGGTTCGCCTCATGATTTTCCGACCAGGACCGATTGCGTTGCGATTGTCGTGGAATGCATCGTTCAGGCAAGACTCAACCCCAACAGCGTGGCCAGACACGACCGTTGGTCTGTCACTTGCTAAGCGTTTGTGCGGTGAAGCTATGAAGGATCGGGTGCTGATCGTTGTCAATAAGCAGAACGGATGGAGCGTGCGACTGGACGGCGTGGAAGTGGTGAGATTCTTCGGACCCCATGCCGAGCAATGGGCATTCCGTGAATGTGACGAGCTCACCGACTTGCTTGACGCCCAACTGGGCAGTAACCTGCCAGACCGCCATCACGGCGAGCATCTTGTGGCGATTCCGCGGTAGGTTTTACATCGTGCCTTCGATCCGCTGCGAACTCGCGGTGTGCGTCTTCAATGTTGCGCGAGATCGACGGAGGTATGTACCCAGACAACCGCACGCACCCGTCAGAAATAGGCCACCCTAGGATGATTCTCAACGGCACCGCGATCGCGATAACGCGAGGATGAGGAGCGGATGTGCCTGTTGAGTGGACCCAATCCGCCGTAAGAGTACACGGACCCAAGACGCGGCATCG
>JBPYEE010000757.1:0-3599 GCA_051985095.1 Vicinamibacterales bacterium
TGTTGGGTGTCGCGGCGGCCGCGGTCCTGGTCGCAGGTGTGTCGGCGTCGGCGCGATCGCAGCCGCAGCCCGCCGCCTCGCTGGCGGGGGTGTGGACGTTCAATCGATCGCTCAGCACCGTGCCCCCCGAGATCGGGTTCAACGTGTCGTTTCTGCCGTCCGCAACCGGCGGCGATTCCGGCGCACCGGCCGGCGGCGCCGGAAGCGGCCGCGGCCGGCGCGGGGGCGGAGGTGGCGGTGGTCGGGGCGGCAGCGGGTTCTTCGCGCCGCGCGAAAGCTACGAGGAGTCGCAGCGCGTCCAGCTGCTGACGGCTGAAGCACGAAAACCGCCCGCGCACCTCATGATCATCGACACGCCCGCCGCGGTGACGATCACCAACGATCTCGGGCAGTCCCGGGTGCTGCGTCCTGATGGCAAGCAGGACTCGCTGGAATTCCAGGAAGTGCTCTTTCCGGTGACGGCCAAGCGCGACGGCGATCGGCTCGTCGCCGTGTACCACGTCCAGCGGGACCGCGACATCCGGTTTACGTATTCGCGCTCGGCAACACCCGAGCAGCTCATCGTCGAGGTCGAGTTCATCGACCACGGCGAGGTAGGCGACAAAGAGAAGTGCGTCTACGAGCCCGGGGTGGCGACGGAGACAAGCGCGCCGCCCGCCGCTTCGACGACGCCACCGGCGTCGAAGCCGGGGCAACCCGCCTCGATCCCCGCCCACGCCTCGTCGGAGGCGTTCGATGAGCGACCCGGCGCCGAACTGAAAGGCATCAAGACGGTCGGGATTCTGGTCGAAGATCTGAGCGCGCAGGCGACCTCGTGCGGGCTCAACCATGACACACTGGAATCCGCACTCGCCAAGCGCCTCACCGACGGCGGGTTCGACGTTCGCAAGAACTCGGACGAAGACACCTACGTGTACGTGAACGTCATGACGAATACGCAGTCGAGCGGGACGTGCGTGTCGCGATACGACGTCTTTCTCTACACGCACGCGACGGCGAAGGTCTCCTATCGGGACCAGCCGGTGCTCGTGCAGGTGTCGTTGATGCACCGCGGAGGCCTTGGAAGCAGCGCGCCCACGGGACACGCCGCGGCGGTCACCCACGGCCTCGAGAACTATGTCGACGTCCTCATGACGCTTGTCCACGATGCGAACAAATGAGAACGCCGCGAGCGGGTCACGCTGGTGCCGGTGCTGAGCATGCAAGGGGCGCTGGACGACAACGTGCTGCCGGCCGTGCGGGGAGAAGTTTGCGGAGACTTACCGGGCGGCGGGCGGGGACTGCCAGTACCAGCTGTTCCTGAACTGCGAGCACGAGTGGGTCGCGCAGCCCGGACTGCAGACCGACCGCGCCCGCGAGATGATCAAGGCGTTCATCGCGCGGCAGCGGCGGCCTGACCGGCGCCCCGCCGGCGGGACTCGACGCCC
Organism: Vicinamibacterales bacterium; assembly: GCA_051985095.1. Classification (GTDB taxonomy): domain Bacteria; phylum Acidobacteriota; class Vicinamibacteria; order Vicinamibacterales; family CAVVIG01; genus Gp6-AA45. Next base: position 1,428 of record JBPYEE010000757.1, read on the forward strand.
CGCCGGCCGGACCGGCCGACCTATCGCGCTGCCGACGAGCGCGGCGCGGACTTCAGCGTGATGTGCTGCACCCGCCAGTTCTGCGCTTCACCCGTGTACAGCTCGTTCTCGTTGACGCAGTGCATCTCGTGGACCCAGAAGAACTGGCCGACTTTCTTGCCGGTGCTCCCGAACCAGCCGAGCAGGTGGCCTTCGAGATCGTCCTTGTAGATCTTTCCGCCGGCGTCGGAGCTGAACAAGAACTGTTGGCCCTGGGCGTTGGGTGGCGTGATGCACACCGCCCACGGCGCCCGCACGTTCGAGATGATGCGAACCGGATTCAGGTCGGAATCGAACACCTGGATCCGCTGATTCCCGCGATCGCCGACGTAGATATTGCCCTTGGCGTCGTTGGCGATGGTGTGGGGCGTGTTGAATTGCCCTGGCTGGTTGCCGCGCGTGCCGATCGATTTGACGAAGTCGCCGTCCTTCGTGAACTTCGCGACGCGCGAGTTGGTGTACCCGTCCGCGACGAAGATGTCACCCTGCGGATCGAACGCGACGTCGGTCGGCCGCCCGAAGCTCCCGCCACGCCCGGCGCCCGACCCGGGTCCGGTGAGCACAGCCGGGTCCGTCTTCCGCCCTTCTTCCAGGAACCGTTCCATGTAATCGATGGCTTCGTCCTTGCGACCGAGCACCATCGTGACGAGTCCCTGCGGATTGAACTTCATCACCATGTTCGAGCCTTCGTCGATGACAAACAGGTTGTCGTCTTTGTCGAACCGGATCGCGTGGGCAAAGGAAAAGCCGTATGCGTTCTGCCCCCACTCCTTGACGAACTTTCCGGCTTCGTCGAATTCGAAGAGCTCCGCGGCCTGAGCGCCGCGCGCGGGCCCCGCGTTGCCGCTCCGTGTGTACACAAACAGGTGCTTCTTGGAATTGATCGCGACCCCGACCGTTTCGCCAATCGTGTGACCGGCCGGTTGCAACGGGAGGGACACCGCGTCGTAGGGAAGCTGCGGTGTGTTCTGCTCGAGCTGCGTCTGCGCGGCCGCGGCGGCCTGCTGTTCCGGCGTCATGCCGCGGCCACGGCCGCCCCCTGGTGCGGCGGGCGCCTGTCCGGCATCGCCGCCGGACGCAGGCTGACCGCGCTGCGCGTACGCGCCGACTCCAAGCAACAAGATAAGAAAAATGACGTAGCGTTTCACACTGACCTCCTCTGAAGGACTACTCCGCCCTCGTTAGACCCGCCTGCGCGCACTCGTCGACGACCGTCAGATACCGCTGCACACCGTCGCGCCCGATCACGAATGGATTCGGATCTCCAGGCCGGCGATGCTCGAGTGCCGGGAGCTTGGTTTTCGATCCGTCGAAGATGGTGTGGTTCGAGATCAGGACGTCGGCGCCCGCTCTGGCGGTGATCTCCTTGTAACGTTTCGCCGAGGCGCTGTAGGTCTCGAACCAGAATCGCTCGGGTCGGTCGGGCGTGATATATGGCGCCGGGTTGGCCATCCAATTGAACGCCGTGCCACCCCAGGTCGCGACCACGTGCGGCGTTCCGTGGTCGGTGACGGGGAAGATGGCGGAGAGCGTGCCCAGAGTGTGGCCCGGCGTCGCATAGAGGGTCACCGTCGTGGTGCCGAGCGTCAGTTTCTGGCCGTCGGTCGCGACGAGATCGCGGCGCGGCTTGCTGCCCGTCGACCGGTCGAGAAGATCCCAGTCCGCCGCGCCGAGCAGGACATGCGCGTTGAACCGATCCTGCAGGTATTTCGCGCCGCCGGAATGGTCGGAATGCCCGTGGCTCACGATGACGTACTTGATCGCCGTCGGATCGAGCCCGAGTTTCTTCAAGCCCCCTGCGACTTCGTCATCGACGGAGTACTCGAAGATCGAGTCGATCAGGATGATCCCTGCCGAGGTCGTGATCGCCCACACCGAGTATTCGGTCTGGCCCACGAAATACAGGTTGTCGAACACCCGGACCGGCTCGGCGTGCCAGCTGTCCCGGGGCGGGGGACCGACGCGCGGGGGAGCACCACCGGCGCGCGCGCCGCGCGCCGGCGACCCCGTCTGCGGCACCGCCTCGGTGCAAATACGGTTGAAGACGCCGGCGAAATCGGTTCCGGCGGCCGCCTTGGCGGCGGCGACATGGGCGGCGCTGGCGGCGGACTGAGCGGTCGCGAGCGCCGTCGC
>JBPYEE010000758.1:0-6226 GCA_051985095.1 Vicinamibacterales bacterium
GGCAGCGGCCGTTTCGCTGCCGGCACACCGCGCTACACGGGTTGATCCCATGGCGTCCTTGCGCAACGAATAGCAGGGCTGCGTCATCCAAGAAATCAACAAGCGCGGCGCGCCAACAGCTCCGCCAGCAAATTTTTTGACGCACGACAACCACCGAAAAAACGCGTTCTGGCGACCCGCGGCGCGCGATACGAGGCGATTGCTCCGAAGTAATATGGCGCGCATGAACGTCCGATGGACATCCGGGACGCGGCGCGTTTTGACCACGGATCGGACCCGGACTCCTCTCGAACGACAGGTACTGTGCACGGGTGACCGATGAAAGTCGTGAGGGCGGCTGCCGTCACGGTGGCGACCGGAGTGGCGTTGTCGGCCTTGGCCATCGGGCAGCAACCGGTGCACAGCAAGCAGGCGGTCAGGTTCAAGAGTGGCCAACTCACGCTCGGCGGCGTCGTCTACAAGCCCGATGGGCCGGGTCCGTTTCCCACCGTCATCTGGAATCACGGGAGCGAGAAAACTCCGGCGCGTTTTCGCCAGTTCGACGCCGTGGCTGACATCTTCGTGCCAGCCGGATATGTCGTGTTCGCGCCCTCTCGGCGCGGGCACGATTCTTCGGAGGGCGCGTACATCGTCGATCTCATGGATGCGGAGGAAAGGAAGGGTGGCCCCACGGGTGTAGGTCGCCTCATGGTGCGTCTGCATGAGACCGAGCAACTGGACGACCAATTCGCCGGTATCGCCTACGCAAAGACGCTCCCCTTCGTGGATGCCAACCGCATGGTCGTGGCCGGCTGCTCATTCGGCGGAATCCAATCACTGCTCGCTGCGGAACGCGGTGGCGACGTGAAAGCGGCGTTTTCGATTTCGCCTGGCGCCCTCACGTGGAGCAAATACCCGCCGATTCGCGACCGCCTCCTCACAGCTGTTCACAAGACAAGTATCCCGGTTCGGCTGATACAACCTCCGAAAGACGCGAGCCTCGAACCCGCCCGAGTGCTCGGCGAGGAGGCACGGAAGGCGGGTAAGGACGCGTTCATCACGAAGGTATACTCGCGGGACATCGTGCCCAAAGATGAACAGGGTCACTGTTTCGGCGGGGCCAAGGGATTCCACAACTGGGGCCGGGAGGCCCAGGAGTTCTTCGACGGCGTGCTCGGAATCGCACGCCCACAGTAGCCATGTTCGAAGTACGCTGTTTGCATCATTAATTGACCGTTAAGAGGCTGGCGGCGTCCACCCGGGTGGTGCTTCCGGCCAGGCCAAGTCAGGCCGCACGGCAACTCGCTGGTCTGCACCAATCCGCGCTGGCGAGATGTCGGCAAACACGAAGTTCTCGGGGGCGACCGGCGAACCGGCAAGCCGACGTAGCAGCGCGAGTTGCCCGACATGCGTCATCGCGTCGCAGAATGGCCCCTGGAGCAATTGCTCGGGAGTGATCTCGCGCAGGACGGTCCCACCGTGCAAATGGGCAGCGATGTCAGCGAGCATGTCGTGGAAGCGACCAACCTCCGCCGCGAGCGTGGGAAGAGGCTCTGGCCGGTACGAACCGCCAACGAAGAACGTGCGCGCGTACCCCAGCACGCTCGTCATGTGGCGGACCAATTCGGCCGGCGTACGTACGCGATTACCCGCCTGGAAATCGCCGAAGTCATCAGGCGCGCCACGGAGCACCTTCTGCGTCCTGTACGCGAGGGCGGCCACGAAATGCCGCAGCATCACTCGATCATCGGTCATGCGCGAATCATACGCGTTTGATCGCAGAGACTTGATGCGTGTTTGACGCCGCAAGACCGCGATCGCGTTCATCAACAAATATTGCCGTGGGCGGCGCCGACGAGCGCGTTGTCGCCGGTGCCGTCGTCGGGTCATCAGTGCACCAGCCCGGGGATCGACTCTCCGACCTCGATCTCACGTTCGGCGTCCGAGACGACTTTTTTGAGCCGTGACGTCCTGAAAGACGGTCGAGACGACTGACGGCGGAATTCGATAGACGCTGACGCGCGTGCTCGCCGGGACACGCCACTCCGGCCGACTGCCCGTTACTTGGTCATGGCAGACGGCCCGACGGAACCCTCACGGAAGGTGAGACCTCATCGACCACCCCGCAAGCGACCTTCCTCGCCAAAAAGCCAGTTCGCACCGGTGAATGCGGTTACACCGCCAACGATCACTGCACAGGTTGCGACCGTACGCCAAAGAACATCCGTTCCAGCGAACTGCCAAATCGCAAGGACACAGCTCGTGACGGCCACAATGATGCATACCGCCGTCGTCCAGAACGAAACGGCAACGACAGTATGCGGGTTTAAGAAGCCACGCCGTGCGTGAGACGAAGGTTGGGGAGGCGGTTCCAAACGAGGTTCCTCCTTGACACTAGCGATTTTAGCGGTTTCGCTTCAGCTGGCGGCAAACAGCGCGGCGCGCAGCGTCCTCTGCGGACCTTGAAAACAATCGCATCCTCCAAACGCCGATCTGGCGGTTTAGAGTGGGCTACGCAGAAGGCGACTTCGGGTTGCTGCAGCAGGCCGACTTCCACGGCCGACGTGCTTGCCGCAGTCGCCGTTGGGCCGCCCTAAGCGTCGAGCCGGGCGCTCATCGCAACGATGCACGAGGTCACCCGGCCCCGACCATGCAATCGAAGTCGGTAGTCTGCCGAGCGGAGTTCGTCGACGACAACAGTTCGCACTCTCTCCTCGGATTCAGCGTTCAGCAGGACCGTCGCGACGGCAAGCCGCACAGGGTTGAAGTCAAAGTCAATCGGTGAGACGTTTCTGTTGAGGCAGGCAGTTTACGTACTGCCGCTACCCAAACCGTCGTCTGCCAATGTCGCACAGTCGTCGCCCGGCTGGAATGTCTTGTCTGCGAGACCGCCGACGCTCGGTAGCCGGACTCCGCTCGTGTTCGCGCGCTCACTCGGACACGGCGTGAAAGAGGTGCAAGACTGCACCGTTGGTCCCGTTCGACGCCAGGGATTGCGCGGTCCGTTCTGCTCTCCGCCCGAGAACGACCGCTCTTTCGGCCGGATCGGTGACAGGCGTCAAAATGCAATCGTACAGCTCATCACCAAACTTCAGGCGGACGTGCGGGTCACGCATTACGTTCGTCACCCACGTCTTGCCTTGTGGGAAGGGCATACCCGCAGGGAACATCGAGGTCAGGTAAAGCTGACCCTCATGAACGATGAAGCCTGTTGTGACGGAGTGAGGAATCCCGTACCAGGTCCTCGTCTGGACTTTGTCGGTTCGGTATTTCGTGGCGAACGACCAATCCGTAACCCGCCTGTTCACAACCTTTCCGTTCAGCCACAATCCCGGGTAATTGCCCGGCCCTGGCGTGTTCCCGATAGGGTTGAAGCCGGTGAAGCGCAGCACCAACACGACCAACACCAGACAGCCGAAGATTGCCGAGACAATTTTGGCGACCGCCCTCATCGTACGCACCCCCAATACACTGGCCAGCGAATATCGGCAGTATGCTATATGCCGGCGAGTTCCTTAATGAGGCGTGCGCCGCACCGGAACCGCTAACTCAACATCTTCCCGGCAAGACCTGGCCGTGTTTGTGCCTTTGTCAACGTTAAGGTAAGAATCTACACAGCCAGGAACACGTCGATGGTCGAGGGCGTCGTAGGCGTCGAGACCGACCAATGCTATCCTTCGCGCCCTCAGAAGATCAACGCTCAGACGGCTCGTGCCCGACTCATCCGCCAGTCGGGACGATCGTCGACCGTGCCGCTCCCGCGAGTACCGCGTCAGAAGAACGATCACCGCAATGTTGAAGAGACGCGGCCGGGGTCCGGAGACTCCAGGACGCGATAGACGTTCCCGTGTCAGGACCCTCGTTTCGCAGACCGGGATTACACCGGTACGGTGTATCCCTGTGTCATTACATTCAGTTGTAGAGAAAAGAGATCGATAGCGCCGCAATTGTCACGACATCGTCACGTGCTTGTCGTGAAATCTGCCACAATACCGCGTGCGTTACGCGCTTTTCGGGGTGCCCTGGCTCCGCGCTTCTTCAGGAGGGACCGATGCCACCAAGATTCCCCTGGCGACTCGCGCTCACTCTCAGCGTCTTCAGCTTCCTGCTGCTACGCGCTATGTCCGGAACGGGGACGGCCCAAACAGACGTGCCCGACGGGCCGCCAGGCTTTGTCTCGATGTCCCCAATTCAGCTTGGCGACTCCTCAAGTCTCTTGAACCCTGTGGTGTTGGAATTCCCGGCCGGAGCACTCACTTCCAAGGGAGCCCTCCCCGGTAACACCAACGGTTCTGAGAACGGTGCTACAGCTGGCGCCCTGGCTATGACGGGTGGCGGCACCACCAGCCCGATTGGTGGCGTCATCACGGGCCTGGACACGGTGCCGACGTTTGCTGGAGCGTTCGCCGCTCAAGCCGGACCCAGTCTGGGGGTCGTTTTTCCGTTCATTATGGTGGGCAACGATCCGCGCGTCGGCGGCACAACACAGATTCCCGTCAAGATGACGGACTTTTCGCTTCGATTGCTCAACCCGGATGGATCGGTTCGGACCGAGGTACCCTTCGCGCCATTCGAGGATCTCACCGAAGACTCCCCCAATTTCTCAGAATCGAGCTTTACTTCTGGCCACCACATCCAGTTCGGTGATGCCGTGCAGCGCGCGGAATTCTTCAAGAGCATGGACGAGGGCTGGCACACCGTGCTGGGCAGTCCGACGGTCGTGAACCGCGTTACTCTCACGCTTCCGCAGTTCGTGACCGTACGGTTACCAAATGGCTCGTTGAAATCGGTTCAGGCCTACTACCTGAGACACGCCCCCAATGGCGATGCGTGGGTCGAGGTGTTGGACCTCCTGTTCAACTCGCTCAACATCGGTCAGGCCTTCAGCGACGTCTCGGCGGGAAAGTTCACCCCTGACGCGATCAACATCAACATGTACCCCAATACTTTCCTGTTCTCGATCGACGCCAATGGAAATTTCGCCGGTTGTTGCGTGATTGGCTATCACACGTACATTCTCCGCCTGGGAGCGACGCCGCAACCCCGATGGCTGTTCAACTATGCCAGCTGGATATCCCCGGGTATCTTCCGCGCTGACACCCAGGACATCACGGCGCTCTCGCACGAGATCTCTGAAACGTTGAACGATCCCTTTGTCAACAATGCGACGCCTCGGTGGCAGTTTCCGGGTCAAACCGCCTGCCAGAGCACCCTGGAAACCGGTGATCCCGTCGAAGTGCTCCAGACGTCGACGGTGAGTATCACACTCAGGGAGCGGCACGAGGTGTTTCAATATCACCCTCAGACCGAGGCCCTGCTGCAGTGGTTCGAGATGGGTGCCGCCTCCGACGCGATCGCCGGCGCCTTCAGTTATCCGGACACCAGTGCCCTTTCCAAGTCAGCCACACCCTGCCCGCATTGACACCTGTAAGTTGGTCGTTGCAGCCGCCGTTGGTTCTCTGGCGGCGGCTGCGCTGCCGGTCGGAGTGAAGCTGCTTGTAGTCGGCACCCGTATGGCACGAGGCGGCTTAAGTACACCATCTCGTCAGCAGCGCTTCGCTCCGCGCGGTTTCTCGTGCCAGCGGACCCTGTTCCTTCGTCCAGAAGACGTCAAGATGTTCGATGCTCGATCGTGTAGCAGCCTGTCTCGAGCGCGACGGCGACACTGAGTGGAAGCGGATCCTTCGTGAAATGCGTTATGAGTTGTGGACGGCTATCCTCGCCGATTGAGACGCGCTTTCGTTCAGATTCGTCGCCGTTCGCCGCTGTTTTATTGATGAGGACAACGTTGATCGCCACAAGGTCAACTTCAGACTTAAATGTCGGCCGCTGATCGGCACTTCGCTCCGGAGGGAAAACGACCGCTAGTGAAAGCGCGCCGACGCTGCGCCCGAGTGTTCGATGAAGGATCCGGCTGTTCATCGGCTCGCCTTTCGCGCAGCACCTCGCGCGACTCTTCAGCAGGTACTACATTCTGTCCATGTCAAATGGGCAGACGCGAACGCCGGCGGCCGCTGATGCGGATCACGGCGACCGACTTGCCGACGGTGGCGAGTCATCTCTTCGATCGACGGTTCAAACAGGGAGTGAGTGCTACGTTTAGTTGAAATTTGGGTGGCGACCCCGTATAGAAGTGAGCGTTCCCGGCCAGGAACGAGTCATTTCAGAAGGAGGTCACCACCCATGGCGCGCAAGGTACGACGAATTCGACAGAAAGGGAAGGCCATCGGACTCGTGTCGGTCCCCC
>JBPYEE010000759.1:0-2212 GCA_051985095.1 Vicinamibacterales bacterium
CAGGTCGACGCGGACGCGGCGGCCGCCCGAGGCACGATACCGGAACGCCTGGCTCGGCAACTGAGGGGCGATCTGGACGCCATTGTGCTCAAAGCTCTCGCCAAAGATCGTGCGAGGCGCTACCCGAGCGTGGCGGCGCTGGCGGAGGACCTGCGACGCCATCTGCATGCACGGCCTGTTGGGGCGCTACCAGCGCGACTCACAGATCGCTTGGCCAAATTCCTGCGGCGAAACAGGCTCGTTGCCGGAGTTACTGTGACGGCAGTCGCCGTCGTTGTTGCGGCGATCGCGTTCCTCGTCGTGGGGCCACTACGCCAAGCGCCGGGCCACGTGTGGCTCGATCCGCTGTCCCAAGCGAGGGTCCTGCGATTGACGGATTTCGCCGGCACCGAGCAGGCGGCGGCAATCTCGCGCGACGGAAGACTCGCGGCGTTTCTCGCCGCCCGCGACGGACATCTCGATGTCTGGTTGACGGAGATCGGAACGAGCCGTTACCGCAACCTGACCGACGGAAAGTTCCAGCAACTTCGAAATCCCGAAATCCGTACGGTTGGTTTCTCTCCTGACGGCTCACTGGTTACGTTCTGGACACGCAATGGCGACGGCTCGCGGGCCCAGGACGTCAACGTCATGGCTGCGCCGACGGGGGGCGGCGCGTTGCAGGCGTACCTGCCGGAAACCGCCGAGTTCGACTGGTCCCCGGACGGCGAGCGACTGGTTTTTCACACAACGGCACCAGGAGATCCCCTGTTCGTGCGCGCAGCCGCGGATGCCCAGGCGCGGCAGATTTACGTCGCCGCCCCTGGCATCCACTGCCACTTTCTGACCTGGTCACCCGATGGGAAATTCATCTATTTTGTACGCGGTGATCCTCCATCCGCCGACTGGGATATCTGGCGGGTGCGACCCTCCGGCGCAGGACTGGAGCGGCTCACGTTTCACCACGCCCGAGTTACCTATCCGGTGCTGCTGGATGCGCGCACACTTCTATACCTGGCGACCGACGCCGACGGCTCCGGGCCGTGGTTGTATGTCCTGGACGTAGCGCTGAAGCGCTCGCGACGTGTCAGCGTCGGCCTGGAACGTTATACATCCCTCGCCGCAAACGCGGATCGCACACGCCTCATTGCGACTGTCGCCGATACCCGGTCAGACCTGTGGCGTGTGACGGTCAAGGGCGACGGAGCGCCCCCGCGAACGGCCGAAAGGATCGCGCCTGTCTCGCAGAGCGCCTCCGCACCGCGCTTCGGGCCAGGTTACATCGCGTATGTATCGAGTGGTGGCGCGCGGCGCGGGATCTGGAAGTACCTCAACGGAACCGCGACCGAGCTTTGGGGCGACGCAACCGCCGATCGGGTGGGCGCGCCCAGTATCTCACCTGACGGTCGCCGCATTGCCTTCACGGTAGAGAGGCGAGGCGCGACGCAGTTGTACGCTGTTGACCACGACGGCCAGCACCCCGGGGCGGTTACCGAAACGCTCGGCTTGCGTGGCGATCTGGCCTGGGCTCCGGATTCGCAGTCGATTGTGGGCGCGATCGTGAGTGCCGGCGAACCGCGGATCGCTCGGATCTTCCTCGATGCCACCCCACCGCAGTTGATCGTTCCGGACTATTCTGTCGATCCCGTATGGTCACCCGACGGAAAGTATTTCGTCTATTCCGGCGCGCAAGTTGCCACTATATTTCCTCTGCGAGCTTCGGCTCCCGACGGCAGGCCCTACAACATGCCTGGCCTCATTCTGACAATTGGTGCGCGTCGGGTTGCATTTGCGCGGAATTCCGGATCGTTGGTGTTTCTTCGCGGCGGGATCGACCGCAAGGACTTCTGGCAGTTGAATCCGCGGACCGGAACCGAGCGTCAGCTGACCGATCTGCCAGCCAGCTTCGTAATCGGCGATTTCGACGTTTCGCCGGACGGCGCCGAGATCGTCTTCGACCGCGTTGAGGAGAGCTCGAGCGTCGTGCTCATCGAGCGTGCGGAGGAATCCGACACGCATTGAGGTCTCACATGCGCATGTCAGTTTTCATTATCGCTGCGCGGTCCTGCTGACTGGCTGCATCATTTTGTTGGCGACATAGTCGCCAACCCGCTGCCCGAGGGCCGTGCCGACACGCGTCGAGAAGCGATAGTGAAACCCCGCCCAGACTCGGGCATTGGCCACCTCGGTCGTGAAATCATCGAGGTTCGACCAATGATGGGTTACACCCGGC